>JASLRT010000038.1 GCA_030743815.1 Candidatus Neomarinimicrobiota bacterium
TTGATCCACCAGAGATTGTATTTCTGCAGGCAAAGCAGAATGTGCATCTTCAAATTTCATGGGATCCAGTGGGTCATATTCCGGGTGCCAGTAGGCTCCACCGGCGATCTCTGTATCCATTGTAACCTGTTTGGCGTGTTGCAGCATGCCATCGTACATGGCCGACATAAACAAGATCAGGAAAAATGAAAAAGCGGTTACAAGAACATTCAGAACGGTGCGCAGCCTGGCACCCAGTAGGTTTTTCAGTGCAATTTTAAAAAGCATCCCTATTCACCTACTTGTGGATTATCGATTTTTTTATCTTCTATTATTTGACCGTCATCCAGATGAATAATGCGCCACAGGTAGGCCATGATCTTTTCATCATGGGTGGCAAAAACGAAAGTGGTGGTAAGTTCTTTATTTAAACCCACCATAATCTCCATGATATGATGCGAATTCTCGGCATCCAAATTGGCCGTGGGCTCATCTGCCAGAACAAGTGCCGGACGGTGAACAATGGCCCTGGCAATTGCTGTCCGCTGGCATTCACCTCCGCTGAGCATTGCCGGGCGGGAATCACGCTTATCACTCAGGCCAACCCATTCTATAGCCTGGGTGACTGTATTTGCCCGTTCCTTGGGATCCACCTTGTTCAAGATCAGAGGCAGTTCAACATTCTCAAAAACGGTGTAGACAGGAAGAAGATTATAATGTTGAAAGATAAAACCCATATGTGTACGGCGCAGGCGGGCCCGCTCAGCGTGGGAAGTATTAGCCAATGATTTACCCAGAACAGCCACTTCACCTTCACTTGCTGAATCAAGGCCACCAATAATATTAAGTAGTGTCGTTTTGCCTGAGCCAGAGGGCCCAACCAGACCCATAAATTCCCCTGTGTTCAGGGTCAGGTTCACACCTTTCAGAGCGGTGAAAAAATCAGTACCTACCGGAAAACGCTTTACAAGGTTACGTATTGTGATGACAGAGTTGTTTTCCATCTTTTCCTTCCTAATGGTTGTAGATAAGCATGAGCTGTAAACCGTTCCCAAAACCGGCCAGACTGCGCGGAAGATACTCATCCGGCACATCATATTCGACCCTTTTTGGGTTCGCTGACAATAATAAATTTACACTGAGATTATCATAAGTAATACCCCATCTGAAAAAGTGGAACATTCTCTCACTTGTCCAGTCTATATAAGTGATGGCCATAAGCTGATGTAAAATACCCAGAGGCATACTTGCCATGAAAAAACTGTATGTTTGGTCATCAGTATCAGAATTATTCTGCGACGAACGGATATACATGGATTCGCTCATGATGAGGATACCGGTGAATAGAGGGATTGTAAAATCACCGCCCAGAGTGGCCAGAGCATACCGGTTATAACCGGAAAAATTATCTTTGTCAGAAAAAAGTGTCGCCCCTTCAAACCAAAAACCTATAAAACCATCATAACGGTAATCCAAGGCGGCCCGTTTGTGGGGGCCGGGCATGACCACAGGGAAAAGCCCCACTTGCTGAGGACTTATTAACGGATCCTGATGGAAGGTCATGCCCCACTCGCCTGAGGTGGTGGACAGTTCCATCCGTCCACCATAAGAGAGGGTGTCCTTTTCACTGTTAATAATCCAGCTCCAGAGTGCTACCGATCTAGAAGGGAATAGTCTCAGCCTGAACGCTTCCACTCCATCGGTCTGGCCCGTGGGATCCCGAAGATCGATGGTGTCAAACCAAGACGTGGGCCGCAGGAACTGGGCCGGGCCAAATGCAATCTTCTGCAGACCAAGACGGGCCTCCACCCGCTGAGTTGAATATCTTATCCACCCACGATAAGGCTTTTCAGCACGGGCCAGGAGAGCCTCCCCCGAGTAAGCCCTGCTGACGCGATAAGCCCATTCCATATCCAGTAGCCGTTCATCATTCAAGGGGCGATAGAAAGAGATTGTCGGAATGTAACCTAGTTGGGTCTCAACAGAAGAACGTCCCTCCGCCGGATCATCGCCAAGTATGCCACCGCCCCATAATTGGCCTTTGGCTGAAAATGTTTGACCTATTGTTATCACGGTGAAACAGAACCAGCACAAGACAAGGATCAAATGTTGACCTGCACTCTTTCCTCGCTGCTCAAAATCGTAAGAACAGGGATAACAATTCTGGTTCATTTAAGAATAACTTTCAGCTAATTGATGGCAATTCCCAGATTTTTCATATCCTCCATCAACCGAACCGGTTCCACCAATTGTCCCATCCAGTGCAGCCCAGGTTTGCGGATGGTCCCGTCAAGATACTGAAACAGGCACGCCATCACCGGGATGACGGTGAACCAGTATGCATCTTCATGTTGGAGTGTCACTACAATTTCTGATTCCTGCCCGTCTTTTTTCCCGGCAGCTTCCAGCTTCATCATTGTGTAATATGGTGGTTTGGATGACGTTTTCCATGCCCAAACGAATAAACTACCCATCGGTTTTGCCATGACGTTCGGGAAGAATTTCATCATAAGAAACACAACCGGCATGACGATATAATCCGCAAACCAACCGAATCCGGCGATGTAAAAGCCCGTATTCTTCAAGGATGGTATCTGTCCGGGTAAATCGCGAAGCTCCTCAAAAAATATGGGGGTGCACATTCTTTTTCCCGCCGGTTCTCCAAAGTCGATGGAAGGAAAATCGCGCATTGACCAGAAACCTGGGTTTTCCCAACTCCCGTTCTTCAGGAACAACAGTTCATAATCAGTCAACTCTTGAATTAATTCCACTTTAGTAGCTTCAGTTACAGAATAGTTACTCCAGTCTGAGCTGATGACTCCGGCTGTGATAGCTGATTCCAGTTCATCCATTTGCATGTCGGCATAACGCACCAGCGCCGCCGGGAGCCCGGGATGGAAACCACCTTCACTGATAAAACAGCATCCGGACTCCTTGATTTCATCAATCATGGACTTCAGTATTTTCACCTTTATGTTTGAGTACTGAACGTCGAGATAGTCTATCCGTGCCTGTATGGCTGCTTCCGCAATCTCCCGCGTATACTGGGCAGTACTGGCAGCAGACACCACGAAATCGACTTCTGAGAACGCTTGATTCAGACTACCCACATCAGAAGCGTCAACTCTGGTCCACGAAACTTTGTCGGTTGACAATCTTTCACCCAACGTAGCGGTAGCGCCCACCAGCTTGTCCTCGTTCCTCGCCGCCAGTGTCACTCTGCTTTCCGTATGCTTCAGCAACAGTTCTGCAATCTTGATACCTGTATTGCCAGAGCCGCCGATGATTAACATTCGTTTTTCCATCTGATAATCTCCTTAGATTTTATATTTCCTTATACTGTATTCCTCGCATGAAGGACTCAACGGCTTCTTTCTTGGCCTTTTGAAACATGGCGTGATCCTTCAAAACCATGTACTGCCACGCCAGACCATCCATGAATGCCAGCAGCAGAGTTGCAACGCCGTCCTTGTTCATCTTTCTAAATTCACCCCTCTCTTCTCCCGCTTGGAGAATCATCTTAATCTTGCCTCTGAAATCTTCATACATCCGAGCCAGAGTAGCCTGACCTTCATCGTGCCAGTGTCCCCTTGCACCGTGCGCCCACAATTCGGTCAAGATCAAGACGGCGTCGCCCATCTCCAGCACGGTGTCAAATCCCTCATTCATCAGTTTTGTCAGTTTCTCTGCCGGCGAAATGGACAAACCCAATAGCTCGTCAATCTGCAACATCATCTCACCCATCACGGAATCTTCAATAGCTGAGAATATTTCTTCCTTGCTGCGGAAATACTCGTAAACCGTCCCCTTACCGATTCCCGCCTCTTTTGCCACATCAGCGATCTTGCCCCGCTCAAGACCTTTGCGGGCGAAAACTTCGATGGCTGCCTTGATGATTTGTGTTCTCTTGTTTTGGGTCATCGCCTTAAACTACTTTGACCGACCGACTGGTCAGTCATAACTTACACCTCAGAAACACTCAAAGCAAACAGAACTTGCTCACAGACTTGCCGGAGAAGGTTCAGTTATTCGTAGTACCGGCGGTCATTCTTTGAGGTAGGCTCTCAGCTCCCGCAGCATCGATTGACTATTCCCCACATCAAGAAGAGAGACGACCACGAGCAACTGAAAACGGATTACTGTCATACTAATGTAGCGACACTGAGAACTGATGTTCACGGTTTGCGCTAGCGAGACCAGGCCGGGCCTTCACACCGGCAGAGCCTACGGATCTCAGCTACGAGGTTGCGGATTTCATGGGGTGACAGCGTTTCCCCCCACGGCGGCATAAAATGATGCTTTCCTAAGATCACGCCACCACCGTTAATGCCGTCATAGAGCGTATCATCCGCCCGCTGGCTCATTAGTGATGCATCGGAATGTGATACCGGTGCGGCAGGCATGTATTGCGCATTATAGCCGTTACCGCTGCCGTCAAGTCCATGACAGACTGAGCAGTACTCCCGGTATAAGCTTCCCGTCCCCTTCATCTTGGGATTAAATGGTGTGTGATCGATCAGCGACAGATAGGCTGGCGGAGTTGTTTCCACATTCGCCTGTTTGAGGAAGTTACCGATGAGAATGGCTCTCTTAGGCTGTAAGGCACTCTTGGGCATGATAGACGCCGGCACAATCTCCCGCGGATGCTGGATCATCATATCAACAAACGGTCCGTTCAACCTTTGGCTGACACTGCCCAGATCGGGGCCGATATGCCCGCCCTCATCCCCCAATCGGTGGCAGCCGAGACACGACAGTTTATCACGCAACAGCGATTCAGCTTTCCTCATCGCGTAGGAAGAAAGTCGTTCGGATTCCCTCTGGTTCGATCCTCGACTGCTCCCGAAAAAATGTTCGGTAAGAATCTCGACTTCTCTCTCAGTCAGATCGAAATCCGGCATGCGGCTTCCAGAGCCGGGGAAGTAACCGAAAGGCCTAACTGCATGTGTTTCACTGAAATAGTTGTGCAGCCACCGCGGCTGAACCCGCTGCGATTCTATGGAGAGATCAGGGCCATTGCGCTCGAACCACGGTTCAACTCCATCCAGCCGGTGACAGGCGAGACAATTCTGAGATAGAAGTATTCGTCTACCCATCTCTGCTGTTACATCTGGATAAGTCTGTCTGGCTGCCGAAAACCGTACTTCTAGTTCCTGTAACTCACTTCTGCCCATAGCAGAAAGATAGTCCACAATAGATGCCGCCATCTCTTCTGCATCTGAGATGAGACCGTGCACGGATGCATCTTCCGCCTCAGCGTCAAAGAAAAAGCGCGGCATGCCGGCGTCAGTATCTTCAAACGGTGCCGGATTCAACAGATATAGAGTGAGCCAGTCCCGTTGCAGGCGATACCCGACTGTCGCCAGGTCTGTCGTACGATTCGAGCCTTCACCCGCCACAATATGACACTTAGTACACTGCAGTTCACGCGTAATAATCTCATGAATTTCAGGAGAAGTATGTGCCGCACCTTTCGCTTTACCTCTAAGTGAAACACTTTCTGGCAGCTCCCTCAGTTCAGACAGAAAGAGCGTCAGGGCAAGGCTTTCTCTCACATCAAAGGCGAAGTTGGGCATTCGTGTCGCGCCGATATTGTGCCGCACGCGGACAGGCTTCTGTAGATAAGAAAAGAGATAGGCGGAGGGGTACTTGGCGCCGGCAAAGCTCAGGTTGGGCGCCTTCACCTCCATCGCCACGGTAGAGATGACACCGTTATGGCAATTACCGCAACCGAGCTCGCGCAAAAGGGAATCTGCTTCACCGGCAGCCTGTAGCATTGCGAAGCTACAGAAGAAAAGGAAGATAAGAATGTTCCAGAGTCTGCGCATCATGGAGATAAGAGAAGTGTGAAACTGATTGATGAAATTAATAAACTGACTGTCCAATTGCACTATGCTGATTATCGCTTGTTGCGTCTGGACAAGGTGGTTGGCATTGGCATCTTCACTGACTAAATTCGGCGCGTTATGAAACTCAAACTCCACTGGCAAATTTTCATCGCCATGGCACTGGGAGCCACTTTTGCTCTCGTTCTTGGTGAGAAGGCGCTCATTGCCGCACCGTTGGGAACAATTTTCATGCGGCTTCTGAAGATGATCATCGTGCCGCTGATTCTCACTTCCATCACTTCCGGTGTTGCCGGTCTGGGCGATCCCAAGACGTTGGGCAGAGTGGGGCTCAAAACGTTCGGTTACTATTTCATGAGTTCTATGATCGCCATTCTTATCGGTCTCGTCCTTACCAACATCATTCAACCCGGTGTCGGTGCCAAAGTCCCCGATACAGTGGAAGAGTTCGACCTATCTCAACTTCAACAGCCAGATTCTCTGGGAAGCATTCTCATCAGGATGATCCCGACGAACCCGGTAAAAGCAGCGGCGGATGGGGATATTCTTGGACTGATCTTTTTCTCTATAATCTTCGGTTTTGCCATAACACAACTCAAGGGCAAGCCTCACGACTTCTTGGTGAATTTATTCGATAACAGTTTCCAGGCCATGATGAAGTTGACCCACGCCATCATCAGACTGGCCCCTATCGGCGTCTTCGGCCTAATCTCAAGTGCCGTTGCCACAGCTGGCTTTGAACTGTTCAAAGCTGTGGGGATGTACATGATTACCATCGCTTTAGGTCTGACGCTTCACCTTGTTATTGTCCTTCCCTTACTGTTATTCCTGTTCACAAGGGAGAGTCCGCTGAAACACGGCCGCGCTCTAATGTCCGCCATGGCCACGGCTTTCTCCACCAGTTCCTCAGGGGCAACACTGCCGGTAACAATGGACTGCATAGAGAATAATGTAGGCGTCTCAAACAGGGTTACCAGTTTCGTCCTCCCCCTGGGAGCCACCATCAATATGGATGGAACGGCCCTGTATGAGTGTGCCGGTGTTCTCTTCATCACGCAGGCTATCCCTGGGATTGATCTTTCTTTCTCTGCTCAGGTGGTAGTAGTCATTACCGCCTTTTTGGCTTCTGTTGGCGCCGCAGCCGTCCCCTCAGCAGGACTGGTCATGATCTTCATCGTCCTCAATGCTGTGGGGCTCGGGGACCATCCCACTGCCGCTTTACTGGTGGGCACCATGCTGGCTGTTGACAGACCCCTCGACATGTACCGCACCGTAGTGAATGTAACCAGCGACAGCGTCGGTACCGTCGTCGTGGCCAAGTCTGAAGGAGAAACAGACCTGTATCGGAACATCTAGCTCTCTACCCCTGCCTTGCCACTTTTACTGTTAAGAACAGCACATTTCAAGATTTGGTTGATATTATTTTGAATCCTGAGTAACAATCAGACCTGACAGGTTGGCTTCATGGAGAGCCTGTCAGGTTTCAGCATTAGAAATGCACAGAATCTTGAAAAAACTCCAAGGCGGAGACCTCCGCTCCAAGGGCAGATCGGAAGAAGTCGTTGAAGATGTTCTGAAGAATCCTGACCTCTTCGCCATTCTCTTCAATGGGATGCTCCACGACGATCCCGTTATCCGCATGAGAGCCGCCGATGCTATGGAGAAAATCGCCAGACAACGCGCCAATTTGCTCCAACCCTTCAAGAAGCGCCTGATTGATGAAGTAGCGAAAATCGAGCAACAGGAGGTTCGCTGGCATGTGGCGCAAATGTTTTCCTGTCTGGAGCTAACAAAGGTAGAAAGGGGGAAGGTTGCGGCGATTCTCCACGAGTATCTGCAAGACAAAAGCAGCATTGTAAAAACATTTGCCATGCAGGCGCTGGCTGATCTGGCAAGGCAGGATGAAACAGTGAAACGTAAGGTGGTCCCGCTCCTCAGAAAGCTGACGGAAACCGGAAGTCCGGCTATGCAGTCTAGGGGACGGAAGCTGTTAGCTGAGCTCGCAGACTAGTGACATGCCAGGCGTGAACTGACGGCTAACTATGCGAGGGTCTCAGCCGATCAGAAGGATTCTTTCCACTGGTTATTGGTGAGTGGTGAGCGATGTGGCGATAGTCTCACCTGTCTTCCCATTCCGGCACTTCTTCATTTACGCAATAAAGAAAGACGAAGACGCCAGTTCTGCCCAAGTGCTTGAATCGGCGCGTTAGTTCCCCCGCCCGATCATAGTAGTCCTCTTCCAGCGAATCAAGGTAAGCCTTGAAAGAACCATGCTCTCCGATGAACTCCTTCATACACCCAGCGTTTTCCACTGTGGCGGCGATCTTCTGACGGTTGCGGACGATACCTGTGTCACTGACCAATCGCTCAAGGTCGTCTAAGCCATAAGCAGCTACTTTTTCAATGCTGAAGCAGTCAAAAGCCTTCTTAAAGTTCTCCCACTTGTTCCTAATCACTGACCAGCTGAAGCCGGCCTGGAAGATAGCCTTGGCCATCTGCTCCAAGTATTCGTCATCTGAGCCGGGTGTTTTTCTCGGTGGTATCTCGTAAACAGCTGGCATTTACTGCCCTCCTTTACCTGTCATTCACACTGTGAGTAGCGCAAGATTATCTTGCGATTAGATGACTGTGCTATCACCAGACGATGGCGAGATAGCATCTTGCCCTGCAAGGAAGATATGGTAAATTTGCTGCAATGAAAACGCTCAAGTATCTTCCCCCTTTAGCGGTCGTTACAGCCGCTGTTCTCTGGAGCTTTGACGGTCTGCTGAGGCAAAATCTGGCTTCTGTTTCCTCTTTCCTTGTCATTCTCCTTGAGCATATCATAGGGGCGATACTCTTTATTCCGTTCTTAATCAAGGGATGGGCTGAGATCAAAAATCTCTCTCAGCGTGTTTGGATTTCAGTAATGTGGGTTGCCGTTTTCGGCGGGATTATCGGCACATTCTTCTATACGAAAGCGCTGAGCTACATCGGCTTCATCGATCTATCAGTAGTGGTGCTGTTGCAGAAGTTTCAGCCCCTCTTTGCCATCGCCCTGGCAGCGGTAATCCTGCGGGAACCGCTTACCAGACAGTATCTCACTTATGCCGCCATAGCCGTCGTGGGCGGTTACCTGGTCACTTTCGGTAACGGTATGCCAACGTTCTCAGCAAATGATGCTACACTCATTGCATCCCTTATGGCGTTGTGCGCAGCGTTCGCCTGGGGTAGTTCGACAGTCCTGGGCAAGCACGCCCTTGGGCACCTTTCGTTTTTCACCCTGACTTCCTTGCGTCTATGGGTTACATCCATCGTGGCCGGCGCCATTTTCTTCGCCCTGCCTGACAGGCCCGATCCGACGGCTCTCTCGGGAAATGAGTGGCTCTTCATCCTTGCGATTGCCCTCTCCACAGGCAGCGTAGCCCTTTTCATATATTACTACGGACTCAAACACATTCCAGCCACCCATGCTACTATTTATGAACTGTTCTGGCCTCTTTCCGCCGTTTTGATCGACTGGCTTATACGAGGCAGGCTTCTGGCACCTTCTCAGATGATCGGGGGAATTCTCCTTGTCGCGGCATCAGTTCTTCTTTCCCAAAACAGTAAAAACTCCTGAAAATGCCGGCTATAGACTCCCTGACTCCTCGCCATCATCGCAACAACCTCATCTTCAATTCTATGCACGAATCGTTTTGGGGATTCGGCGTCGCCTTCCACTCTATCTACGCCGTAGTGCCCCTCTTTCTGAGTGAACTGGGGGCGCCCACCATCATTATCGGTTCAGTTGTGGGAGTCTTTACCGCCTTTACTGCCATGCCCCAAATTGTGACTGCCTTCCTCAGCAGGCGTACGCGGAACGTCAAACTGGCGGTTATGACGGTCAACAGCCTGCTGATTCCACCCATGTTCGTAGTGGGATTTATCTTCGCATTCATCGCTCCGTCTGGACCCAGTGCCTGGATTATCTATTATGTCTGCTATATTTTCTACACATTAGGAGTTGGAATCGTCTTTCCCATATGGGCAGATTTTCTAGAAACAGTTCACATCCCGGAAAGGCGTGGATCGTTCTTCGGCATTTCATTCGCTTTCACCAGCGGCGCGGGATTTGCGGGAGGACTGATAGTCAGGCGGCTTCTTGATACCACACCTTTCCCAAACAACTTTGGCTTCGGTTTCCTTATCTATTCGGCCTGCATCCTGGGGGCCACATTGATGTTTATACCTTACACTACGCGCAAGCGCAAAAAAAAGGAGACTAGCCGGAACTTCAGCGATTTTATCAGCGAGATTCGCACGATTATCATCAATGACAAAAATTTTCGCCGTTACATTGCAAGCCGAATACTCCTGACGGCGAACTACCCGGCAATCTCTCTTTACGCTGTCTACAGCCGCGACAAGCTCGGTTTCGACATTAGTGAAGCAGGCACATTCACCGCCATTACTGTGGCTATGTCAGGAATAGCAAGTTTCGCTGCCGGCAAGATTGGGGACCAGTTCGGCCATAAACATGCAATGGTCCTGGTCTTTACTTCCTATCTGGCTGCCCTTGTCACTGCCCTCTCTGCCACAACAATGTTACAGACCTACCTGATCTTCATTTTCCTCGGCTTAGGTCAAGGTGGATTTCTGACTTCCGCTATGAGTCTCGTGTACGAATTCGCCGGTGAGGAAGGAGACAAGAAGGTCTACTTCGCCCTCATCGACAGTCTTACAGCTCCATTTGTGCTACTATTCATCATCATTGTCGGCCTGCTCATTCCTGTTTACGGGACACCGCTCGTCTTGATGGGATTGGGGCTCTTCATCCTTGCCGGGACAATCTTTCTCGCACTCTTTACCGAAGAACCAAAGGTGTTCAGAACTCATTTCCCGTCAGCGGAAACACTTATGTAGCACAGCAAATGATTAACGCCAATTTTGTCTATGATATTTTGAAAGTGACTCATTAAATTCATGGAACGGGAATATTGTATAGATATAGATGAAGTTTCGAATCGTCATCATAATTTCAGTCCTCGCTTTCTTTGCCGTTTCGTGCGAAGAGGATCCAGAACGTCATCTCAAACTCGGAAACTGGTATTATCAGAAGGGGCTGGTCGATGATGCCATCCTTGAATATCGAGAGGTAATACGCCTCCATTCACCAGAAACGACAGACCTGAGCCGGGAAGAGTTGAACACAGTAATGAAGGCCCACTACAACCTCGCCATATCCTATTCCAAAAAGGGGTGGTACGAACATGCCCTTAAAGAGGCAGAGATGACTTTCGACATCTGGCCTACAAAGGATAATTATGAGATGGTGGAGCTCCTCAAAAAGCGGCGCAGCCTTGAGCGGCTCGATATCGAAACCAGTTCCTAACTCCCTTCTCTCTACTTCAAATCGATATTACTTGCTTCCGGACTCACTCTAGCTACGTCTGTCCTGACGAATAGATAAGGTACCACCAGCGATATCCACATCCCCAGCACGGCATACTGGATGTAATGATAAACAGGGAGCGCCGATATTAGAACGTTAAGACCGACTTTCAGCAGTACGACACTAATTATTCCTAAGACGATTCTCACCACCTGTCTCTCCGTGGAAGCCGTGGGGTAGTAGTTAACTAACCTTCTTTCCAGCACCGCCCCGCTGACAAGACCGAACAGGGC
Source organism: Candidatus Neomarinimicrobiota bacterium (assembly GCA_030743815.1). Classification (NCBI taxonomy): domain Bacteria; kingdom Pseudomonadati; phylum Fidelibacterota; species Fidelibacterota bacterium. Next base: position 11,472 of record JASLRT010000038.1, read on the forward strand.
GCCAGACACCATCATGGACTGTTTCGCTGGGTGGAACAGCACCATCCAGAGGGTGAACATGAATACTAGCCCCACGGTTGGGACTACCGGGGCAACGGTCTTCTTCCCCTGTATGCGTCGCATCACAGCCAGTCCACAAACGAGCCAGAGAAGTCCTATCGACCATCCGCCTACTACATCAGACAGAAAGTGAACGCCCAAGTAAATACGGGACAAGCCGATGAAGAACATGAGAATAATGGCTGCCCCAAAATTTTTTCTTATTGTCCAGGCGAAGTATCCCCACAGGACGACCGCATGCTGAGCGTGACCGCTGGGAAAACCGAAGCCGGCGGTATCGATGAGAGCTACTCCTCCTTGCGGCCTCTGCAGCCCAAACAACCCTTTAAGGACAAAGTTGAAGTAGATGCTTCCCAAAAGGATGATCACAAGAGGCATTGTGCGACGGCCGCCCCAGCTCCAGAGTACGATGGGAAGGAGAAGAAAATAGAAAGGCTCATCCCCGAGAAAGGAGAAGAACCGCATTAACCAATAGACGACTGGATGATCTAACTGCTGCAGGAATTCTATTGTCTGCATATCGGTCTTTCACCTGCAAAGGGCCGCCTACTTACCATATGATTGCAAACCGGACAGTGGGCGGAGTGAAATCTAATCTCCCAATGGAGTCACGGCCCCCGGGCATCCATCAACATTGATTTGAGAATCTGATAATTGATGCCACCCCCGTAAGAAGGATCAGGATCAAAGAGAGTAAGATTTATTATATCGAAGAATTGTCCCGTAGCATCCAGCACAAAAAAGTCTCTGATTTCCACCTGCCACGACTCCCAGACGTTTTCCTCCTCTTTATCCTGAGCCCACGGAAGCACCCGCCCTCCGATCATCCCTCCATGACCATGCTCTGCGAAAGCAACAGCGTTAATACCCATAATCTTGACATCGTATACCCCCTCTGTTATGAGCTGATTGTAAAGATCATTTAGGACACCGAACCGGCGCTGGCAGATACCTCACCCTGCATCACCAAAATAGTAAGCCGAGACGTTCCCCTCGTAATATGACGGACCGATGAATTCCCCATATGTTACTGATCGGGGGTTGATGTCTTTCAGAGCGAAATCGGTGAGTGTAACCTTTTCCGGCCCGTCAGGCTTGCTACATGCCGACAACAGCAACAGGACAGAAAAGAAGAAAATATGATTTGTCCGCTTCAAATACACACGACTGAGAGGCAATAGATAATCAGCCAAAAATCCCCGAGCGATGCTCCCCGCCATCATTATATATGATGGAACAGTTGATGAAGTCGGCCTCCGGCTGCAGCATGAGACAGACAACATTGGCAACATCCTCGGGCTGAGTCGTCCGCCGCATGGGATTGCGGACTTGTGTTTTTTCTACCCACTCTTCCCAGTTTTCTGAAATCTTGGTCAAAGCGCGAGTCGGCGTTACTCCCGCCTGAATACAATTAGCTGTAATACCATACTGCCCGAGCTCCCAGCCAATCTGACGGGTAATGCTCTCAAGTGCCACTTTTGCCACGCTCACAGGACCGTACCCCTCCATGGCGAGATAGTTTCCTTCAGACGTCAGTCCTATTATTCGAGATCCTTCCGCCAGTAATCCAGCGTCATACAGCTTCTGGACCCAGTAGAGGAGCGAAGTGCCCATGACATGCACTGTCATTTCCATCTGTTTCTGTGTTACCGGTTTATCGCCAAAGAAGTTTGTGGTCGTTCCAAAAGCAATGGAATGGAGCAAAAGTTTGAGGGGTCTGCCTCCCGTAATTTCCTGTATCTTTGGGATAAATTCGTCCATCACCTCTGGAGCGGCGGCATTCTTATTAAAGAAGTTCGTTCTGCCGCCGTTCAGACCGTTTAATTCCTCACAGAATGCTTCAGCTTCTTTCTTGATTTTTCCCCTGTCGAAATGAAAGCCGATGATACCATAACCGTTTTGTGCAAGTTTTCTAGTGGAGGCACCACCGTGCCCGGCTGAACATCCCAGGATTAAAACCCAATCATCCATATCTTAATTCCTTTCTCTGCTTAAGAAGATCAAATTTATCCCAAAATTGTTCTGCCTCAAAGGGGTAAGCGAGCGCAGGTAAAACGTAATTATTCCAACATAAAAAACAGTTTAATATCTGGTGTAAATCAATTGTTTTGGACAGATCTGGCAATGCGATGGCATTCGATTTCCCTCGTGGAAAGATGTTCATCCATGCTTAATTTTATTAATTAGAGGGTAACGACATTCGCATACTCAAACAGCCTTACTCTCAAGAATTATCAAAGTGAGGATAACTTATGAAGCGCAAGACCAGCTATTCGAAAAAAGATCTGCTTGAAGGTGCAAAGGGAAAGCTCTTTGGTTTTGCCAACGCCAAACTCCCCCTGCCGCCCATGTTGATGGTGGACAGAATCAAGAAGATATCTGAAAATGGCGGAAAGTTTAACAGAGGCTTGATTATTGCAGAGATGGATGTAAAACCTTCACAGTGGTTCTTCAACTGTCATTTTAAGGACGACCCTGTCATGCCTGGCTGTCTCGGTCTCGACGCTCTGTGGCAACTGACCGGATTTTTTCTCACGTGGATCGGTGGCGAGGGCCGCGGGCGAGCACTCGGCTGTGGTGAAGTAAAGTTCAAGGGGCAGATTCGTCCCCATCATGACAAAGTTATTTACCGTCTTGATATCCGCCGCGTCATCAAAAAACCGATCATCATGGCCCTGGCAGATGCCACCATGGAAGTGACTGGGAAAGCCATCTATTTCGCAAAGAATCTTAAAGTGGGACTTTTCGATAATCTCACTTATCCCCCGCCTGAAGGCCAGGAGGAGCCTTTCTAAAATCATGAGAAGAGTCGTTGTTACCGGCATGGGTATTGTTTCCAGCATTGGTAACAACTGCCAAGAAGTGCTGGATGCCCTCAAAACGCAGAAAAGCGGAATTGTTTTCAATCAAGAACAAGCCGATTTTGGTTTCCGCTCCCATGTGAGCGGATCGGTTGACGCTAACCTGCAGGAACTCGTTCCGCGCAAATTGCTCCGTTTCATGGGTGACGCCTCAGCCTACAACTATATCGCCATGGCGGAAGCGCTTGAAGATGCGAATCTGACGGCGGAAGAAATCTCAGACCCTTCCATCGGTCTCATCATGGGTTCAGGCGTCGCCAGCGGGATGCCCATTGTTGACATGGCAGACACGTTGCGCCAGCGGGGAGCCAAGCGGGTGGGGCCGTTCAACGTTCCCAAAATAATGTCCAGCTGCAATGCAGCCAACCTCGCTACCGCATTCAAAATTAAGGGCTACAACTATACAATCAGTTCAGCCTGCGCCACCAGTGGACACTGCCTCGGCAATGCGTACCAGCTGATCCAGGCAGGAGAACAGGACCTGATGTTTGTGGGCGCTGGTGATGAAGTAACCTGGATAATCTCCATCGCCTTTGATGCTATGGGCGCTCTCTCATCCAACTATAACGACCGGCCTGACAGAGCCAGTCGTACATACGATAAAGACAGGGATGGATTCGTTGTCTCAGGCGGAGGGGGAACAATTGTTCTTGAGGAATATGAGCGGGCAAGAGCGAGAGGTGCAAGAATCTACTGCGAACTGACGGGATATGGCGTTTCGTCGGATGGAGCCGATATGGTCCGTCCCTCAGGAGAAGGGGCGGAGCGATGCATGGAAATGGCGCTCAGAAAAGTTGAAGGTTCCATTGATTATCTCAACACCCATGGCACCAGCACACCGGCAGGGGACATTACGGAGCTGGAAGCGATACGAAACGTATTCGATTCACAGATTCCTGCCATCAGTTCCACGAAGTCTCTGACGGGCCACGCCCTCGGCGCCGCCAGCGTTAACGAAGCCATCTACTCTATCCTCATGATGGAACACGATTTCATTTGCCCATCAGTGAACGTCGAAAACCTCGACCCTGATGCTGAAGGGTATCCCATAGTTCTTGAGCTGAGAGAGGATGTGCAACTCCAGAATATAATGTCCAACAGCTTCGGCTTCGGCGGTACCAACTGCAGCTTAGTTTTCAGCAAAACGTAAGTGTGCGAATCTTGCGACGACTCTTTGGCTGACTGTTCGTCAACTAAAATTCCACTGACACTTTACACTCTGTTACCCGAAGAGCCTCGCACTTGCATGCGCTAAAACTTTAATACTGAATTATGGCTTTAAATTGCGGCATCGTCGGCCTGCCGAACGTCGGTAAATCCACACTATTTTCGGCTCTCACTCGCACTCAAGTTCACACAGACATTTACCCCTTCACAACGGTTGACCCCAACACGGGCGTCGTTGCAGTGCCGGATGTGCGTCTTGACACGCTCTCCGAAACGCTACAACCGGAGAAGAAGATACCAACAACATTGAAGATTGTGGACATTGCCGGGCTCATCAAAGGATCACACCATGGAGAGGGACTGGGCAATCAGTTTCTGGCGCAGATACGGGAGGCGGACGCTATTGTTCATCTGATCCGCTGCTTCGAAAGTGAGAACGTCACTCACATTTCACAGACTCTCGACCCAGTGAGAGACATCGAGATTATCGAAACGGAACTCATCCTTAAGGATTTGGAAACGGTGACGAACAGGCTTGAGAAAGTGGCGAAGAAAGTCAGAGTTGGCGATAAGGCGGCCACGAAGGAGCAAGAGGTGTTGGAGAGGCTTCAATCCAATCTGGATCAGGGGCGGACGGCGAAGAGTCTTTCTCTGAGTAAGGAAGATAAAGAGGTCTTCCGTGATCTCTTCCTTCTCACTGATAAACCTTCGCTATACGTCGGCAACGTGAACGAAGAGGATATAACAGCTCACCATTCCGGTACTGCCGCAGGGGAGTTACTGGCGTGGGGAAAAGAGACGAGCGAGCTGGTCCTTATCCTCAGCGCGGCACTGGAACACGAACTGTCATTCCTACAAAATGAGGAAGAGCGTACGTTCTTCATGAATGAATGGCAGCTCCAAGAGAGCGGATTAGAAGCGCTTGTGCATCAAACATACGGACTACTGAATTTGATTACCTTTTTTACCACTGAGTCGGACCACGTCCAAGCATGGACGGCGCCAAACGGAACAAACGCCCCTGAAGCGGCCGGTGTCATACACACCGATTTCGAGAAAGGATTCATCAAGGCAGACGTCTACCGGTGCGATGACCTCTTCACGCACGGTTCAGAGGCGGCAGTGCGAGAACACGGCCTGATCAGCACACACGGGAAAGATTACACTATTCAGGATGGTGATGTGGTCAAATTCAGGTTCAAGGTGTGAGAAAGTGTCTAAGCAATGAACATTCGAAAAGGTTAACACTATATTAGAAATTATGTATTTCTTCATGATCACCATCTACGTCCTGTCAGCAGTTTCATTCCTGTCGTTACTTACTGCTGGCTTGCAAGGCTATTTCGGATTCCCCGTTCTCGGTGCAAACCACCCCACTTTCGCTCTCCTGACCGCCATGATCTACCTCTTTACCGAAGTTCTAGTCATGTTCTTTTTTGTGGGCACCGGAGTGAGCATCAAGGAGTACGTTCAAGACGGAAAGGCCGGCCCCGAATTTCACCAGCGCTCCGTCGCCCTCAAGCGGAAACTGTACTCACCAACCCTCCTCAACGTACTACTCGTTATGGCACTGTTTATTATCGGAGGGGCTGTAGATACGGGATTCGTGCCTGACTGGGGCCACGGCGTCTTGTTTCTCGCAACGATGCTGCATTTCGTCAAGACACTGACCGTCCAGCACGCTTGTTTTAAGGAGAACACCGCCATCATTCTGGAGATGACGGGGGTTGGCACAGACAGGTCACCCGATTAAGATCTACAACTATAGTCACTCCCATTCCAAGGTTTTATGATAGAATTTGCAGAGGGAGAGATCAAAGAAAATCACTTATGGCTCCGTCAGGGTTCCAGTTGAAGTAAATCCATTTTCCATCTTCAGACCAGTGAACATTTGAAGGAGAGATCCCGATCCATTTTGGATCCTGCATAATCTTCGCCACTGTTAACTCGTACAGCTTTTCACCGAACAGTATTGTGGCACCCATGAAACCGATGCATAAGACAAATAGAGGGTTTTTCAGCATGATTGACCTCATTTTAATTATAAAGGTTTAGGGAAAACACGAGTCTAATGATACGACAATCATACGGAAGTTTCAATCTGAAGAGAGCATTAGTGTGTTTCTATTCCATTGCTTACAAGCTAGATTGATGACCCGTTTCCTGAGTTAAAAATGAATAAAAGATATATAAATCAACTTCTTGTAGTTGTTTGTGTGCCGTCTTTAGCAACAGCCCAAATGACGCAGACTCAAAAGGAGAAACCTGTCATCGAAACGCGGGACATAGGAACATTTGAGATAAAGCTTGATGGTGTACTTGATGAGGAAGTTTGGCGATCTGTTACACCTGCAACGGGTTTCATTCAGGAGGACCCTAACGAGGGGGAGGCTTGCACAGAGAAATCCGAAATTTATGTTATTTATAACGAAGACAACCTTTACATCGGTGCCAAATTGTACGACAGTGATCCCTCGGGAATTCTTGCTTACCAAAAACGGCGTGATGCATGGCTCGTCACTGATGACCGCTTCATGCTCATTCTAGATACCTTTCTGGATGGGCGGACTGGCTATTTTTTTGAAATAAATCCTGCCGGGTTGTTAGGTGATGGAATACTTGGGTCCGGTGGTCACTGGAATGTGAACAAGTCGTGGGATGGGATTTGGGATGTAAGGGTCGTCATCGATGATGAAGGGTGGTCAGCTGAGATCGTTATTCCGTTCCGGACACTTAACTTTGATCCGGAACTTGATACATGGGGCATAAACTTTCAGAGGACCATTCGGAGGAAAAATGAAGACGCACGGTGGAGCGGTTACAGGCGAAACCAGAATCTCACAGAACCTATTCATGCAGGCCGTGTCACAGGACTAAAAAATCTCACTCAGGGTAAAGGTTTGGAAGTGAAGCCCTATGGTATTGTCAAAGAGCAATGGAGTTCCGATGGAGTTCCTGCAAATCCCTATGATGCAGGCTTTGACTTGTCTTACAATATTACATCAGGTCTAAGAGGTTCATTTACTTACAATACTGATTTTGCAGAGGCAGAAGTTGATGAGAGGCGCGTGAACCTGACCCGGTTCCCGTTAATATTCCGGGAAAAACGGGGCTTTTTTCTTGAGGGGTCTGGGGTCTATTCATTTTCCAATCGTAACGGCGTGACACCGTTTTTCAGCAGACGGATCGGAATATCTGAAGAAAGCCAAATCCCCATTGCTTATGGCGGACGGCTAACGGGGCAGGTTGGCGACTATGAGATCGGCATGATCAATGCAAAGACGGAAAGCCTCGGCAACATTCCTGCCGAGAATTTTAATGTTGCGCGCGTTAAAAGGTCTCTCTTCAGAGAATCTTACCTCGGTCTTGTTTATACTGGGCGTTCAGCTGATTCCGATTCTGTTTATCGAGACCAGGATCTTCTGGGTATCGATCTCGACCTTTCCACGTCCCGATTTAAGGGTGACAAAAATCTTCAGTTCCAGGCCTTTTTTGTAGGGCATTCTTCACCTACCGATAAACCGGATGCAACAGTGAGCGATTTATCAACTCGGGGCATTCGACTCACTTATCCAAACGACTTGTGGGAAGCCCACGTGTCCTACCGTGAATTCGGGGAAGAGTTTGATCCTGCTGTCGGTTTCAACACTAGGAACGGTTTTAAGCGAGTTCAGCCGACTGTGAACTATCGTCCACGGCCGGAAAACTGGGAATTGATCAGACAGATGGAATTCGGAATTGCATTTGAGTACATGACTGACTTAGACAGCAAGCTCTTGAAACGTGAAACGAAATTTACTCTTTTCGAACTCAACTTTGAGAGCGCGGATAAATTGTCTGCCAAGGCTGTGAACCTAAAGGAGTATCTGGATGAAGATTTTGAAATAATTGATGGCAACTTAATCACTGTTGGTGACTACGTTACCAACGGTTTCTATATCTCCGGTGAAACATCTGAGAAAAGGAAAGTTTCTGCTGAATTGTCCTACTCAGCAGGTGAATTCTGGACAGGAAATAAACAAACTTACAAGGGAGAACTTTCCTTTAAGCCATTGCCGGGTTTTAATATACAAGGCGATTTTGAATACAATTCAGTGTCACTCTCAGCGGGTGGTTTTGATACAAACCTATATCGGCTCACTTTTGGCGTTTATCCCACACCAAGAACAGCTTTTTACAGCAATCTCCAGTACGATGATATCTCAAACATGCTTGGACTGTTTGCAAAATTGAGACACACTATCCGTCCTGGAAGTGATCTGTACTTGGTATATACTCATAACTGGCAGAGCTATAGTGAAGGCCTTCTTGATTTTGATCTGGAGACTGTTTCCAGAGCAAGTTCTGTAAAGGTCAACTACACTCACCGGTTCTAGTTTCCTTTTGCAATTTTATCTAAGTCCTCATTGAAAGTATCAGCGGATATAGTTATACTTCCTTGCAACAGTGGTAATCCTGACGTTCTCCTGAAAAGTAAAATGAAATTTCTTTTTCGTTTCGTCCTACCGCTTCTCTTAATTCTACCGGGGTGTGAAGATGATGCTGGGCTCAAGAATCTAGCGCCCACTGTTCTTCTTATCTCCATGGACGGTTTCCGGTGGGACTACATGGAGCGGACAAACACTCCGAACCTCGACTATCTTGTGGAACACGGCGTAAAGGCGGAGGCACTCATTCCTGTCTTTCTCACCAAGACTTTTCCAAATCACCTCACCATCGTCACCGGCCTCTATCCTGAAAACCACGGCATCGTCAGTAACAACATGTATGATCCTGAGTTTGACGACTGGTATTATATTGGTCAGGGTAGCGAACCGGTACAAGACGGAAGGTGGTATGACGGCGAACCCATCTGGGTCACGGCGGCGAAGCAGAATCAGATCGCCATGACGATGTTCTGGCCCGCCTCCGAAGCGGAGATCATGGGCCTCCGGCCAGACGAGTATTATATCTATGACGGTTCTATTCCTAACGAAGACCGCGTGGAACAGGTCCTTGATTGGCTCGATTATCCTCAGAAAAAGCGGCCGACTTTTCTCACTGTCTACTTCAGCGATCTCGACAGCTGGGGACACGCCTACGGACCGGAATCGACTGAAATGAAATCAGCGATTGTTGAAATGGACGATAGGATCGGTCAACTATTAGAAGGCCTCCAGAAACGTGAAATGGATGACAAGGTCAATATAATTATCACCTCCGATCACGGCATGGTGCAGTTGAGTCGAGACCAAATAATCTTCCTGGACGACTACATCAGTCTAGACGATGCAACCATCGTGGACTGGTCTCCCGTTACAGCCATCCGGCCCGACGAAGGTAAGGCGGACCTAATCTACGATACGTTGAAGGATGTGCATGAAAACTTCCACGTGTACAAGAAGGAAGAGATGCCCGAACACCTTCACTACCGGGAGCACCGGAGAATTCCTTCAATTATCGGGATTTCTGATGAGGGGTGGTCTGTCACCACGCACGACCAATTCGACTCTCAACCAAACTGGTATACAGGCGGGGGCCACGGCTACGATCCCGCGTACAAATCGATGCACGGCATATTCATCGCTCACGGATCTGCCTTCAAGGAAAACGTGACGGTTGAGGCGTTCCAGAATCTCCATCTCTACGAACTGATGTGCCACGTCCTAGGGCTCATCCCGGCGGAGAATGATGGGAAGCTTGACTCAGTCCTCATCGTTCTCCGGGATTAGAGATAACTGCATTTGGGTCTCAGATTTCCTAACTTCCGCTCCAAACCACGGTGAGTGAGAACGCCCTATGAATGATTCAATTGACTGGATGACCGCTGGAGATGAGGCCGTCAGCCTTCTGAAAGAGGACCTCACTATCAAGACTGTCAATCTCCTCGGGGGTGTCAGTCACTCCGTCCGAAACACCGGCGCCACCACAAACCGCTGGCTGTACGGCTACAAAAAATGACGGCTAAACTCGACCTGAAGAAAAAACTGAAACACCTCTACTCCCCGTCAAAGAAGGAAGTAGTTTTAGTAGATGTCCCTCCGATGAACTTCTTGATGATTGATGGAAAAGGAGACCCAAACACGTCAGAGAGCTATCGGCAGGCGCTGGAGGCTCTCTACGGCGTGGCGTACACCCTGAAGTTCGATCTCAAGAAGAGGGGAGTCGGGCCCGACTTCACGGTGATGCCGTTAGAAGGGCTTTGGTGGATGGAAGGCCGTGAAGATTTCGACCCGGAGGACAAAGATAACTGGTCGTGGACATCCATGATTTTGCAGCCGGATCATATCACGACCGAGCATCTGACCACGGCCATGGACCAACTGAAGGAAAAGAAGGATCCTCCGGCGCTGGAGCAGATGCGGTTCGAGATGCACGACGAAGGTCTCTCAGCGCAGATAATGCACATAGGCCCGTACGCCGAAGAAGGACCAACCATCGAGAAGCTTCACCGATTCGTAGAGGAACAGGGTTACAAATTTCACAAGAAGCACCACGAAATCTATCTCGGCGATCCCCGCCGGACGAAACCAGAAAACCTGCGAACGGTCATCCGTCACCCCGTGAGAGAGGCATAACGATGCACATCAAGATAGAGTGGCCTTCCGGCAAAGCCACTGCCATATTGAAGGATACATCTACCAGCCGGGCACTGCTCAAAGCAATGCCGTGTACCTCAAGAGCCAACATTTGGGGAGAAGAGGTCTACTTTTCCATGCCTGTCGATTCCGATCTGGAACCGGACGCCCAGCAGGTGGTTCCGCCCGGGACGGTCTGCTTCTGGGTGGAGGGAAGTTCCCTCGCTATTCCCTACGGCCCAACGCCGATTTCGGAAGGCGATGAGTGCAGACTGGCGGCGGCGTGCAACGTAGTGGGAGAACTGGACGGAGACCCGCGGACACTCGCTTCCGTGAAAAGCGGGGACTCGATTTCCGTTCGCCTCATCGATGGCTGACCAGTTAAAATCTGATCCAGAGATTCACTATCCAAAATTAGGATTGTGTTTGTCTGTGGGGATCATTCTCTGGTGGATGCCTCCCCCGCAAGGTTTGGGTGTAACTGGTTGGCATGTCTTCGCGGTTTTCTTTGCCACCATTTTGAGCTTTATCCTGCGTCCTGTTCCGATGGGGCCTGCGGTGCTGTTGGCTTTGGTGGTTTTGGCCGCCACCAATACTTTGGGTGAAACAGGTAAAGAATCATTTGCGGCGGCCATGGCTGGCTATGGCAACACGACCGTGTGGTTGGTGGTGGCGGCATTTTTGATTGCCGGGGCCATGATTCGGACCGGATTGGGTAGGCGGATTGCGCTGGGATGTGTGGTCAAGTTTGGGAAAACCACTCTCGGCTTGGGTTATGCCACCGCCGCGGCTGAATTTATTCTTGGCCCCGCCATTCCATCCAATACCGCCCGTGGCGGAGGGATTATGGCGCCCATTGTCAATTCCCTGGCGAGAGCATTGGGTTCCTCGCCGGAAGACCAACCCAAGCGTGCGGGTGAATATCTCATGCTTAATGGAGCTCATTTGAACCTGATTACAGCTGCGATGTTTTTAACGGGCATGGCCGCCAACGGTTTGGTTGCCGAAGCCGCGGCTGGTTCTACTAAAGCAATTGAGTTTGGGTGGATGACCTGGCTCAAGGGCAGTATTGTTCCCGGTTTGGCGAGTTTGCTGCTGCTCCCGTGGTTTTTATTCAAGCTACTCAAGCCGGAGTTGCAGGATGCGAAAGCCGCTCAAACCAAGGCAAGAGAACAACTGTCTGAAATGGGGGCCTGGACACGTGGTGAAAAGATCATGATGGGAGTTTTTGTCATGATGTTGGTTCTTTGGGCCTCCGGTAAAGTTCATGGAATGCACACAGGAGTTGTGGCTCTCATCGGGGTCATGGTTTTGCTTCTAACGGGTACGGAAAAATGGCATGACATCACCGGCAATAAGGAAGCGTGGGATGCGATGATCTGGTTGGGAGGCATGGTGTGCATGGCGGGCCTACTCAAAGAACATGGTTTCATCGCTTGGTTTACCAACTCAATGGAAGGGAAAGTCTCTGGAATGGGAGCTTTGGCAACAGCGCTGGCTTTGGCCTTGGTCTATTTCTACTCGATGTACGGTTTCTCCATGTTAACCGGCCATATCGCCGCCATGGTTGCGGCCTTTCTGGCTCTGGCAATTGCGGCTGGAGCTCCTCCTTTGTTAATGGTGGCGCTTCTCGCCTATTTTTCAAATTTGTGCGGATGTCTAACCAACTATTCAACGGGGCCAGTGGTCATCTACTCGGGCTTTGGGTACGTGCCGGTGGCCAGATGGTTCAAGATCGGATTCATTGTCTCACTCTTCCATTTGGTCGTATGGCTGGGTGTGGGATTGCCCTACTGGAAGCTTCTGGGCTGGTGGTAAATACCCTAGCGAACTATTTCACCGAGACAACGGCAGTAAACCGTGGGGCATCCATGCAGGCGTCTGGGGACTGATGGCCAACTTTCTCACGTTGGGGATTGTCTCCGAGCGCCGATCGAAACCGGCGTGAGTTCAACCTCAAGACTTCAACTATACATCCTCCTACTATTGGCCATGATCTTGTGGGGTCTGTCGTGGACTTGCGCCAAGATCCTGGGAATGTACGCAGATCCGCCAGTCCTTATGTTCTGGCGCTTCATCATTGCCGTTATCTCATTTATTCCGATTCTCATCTGGGCCAGGGAGAAACCTCGTCTCAACAAGAGAAGTTTCGGCTATGTAATTGCAAGCGCCTGCTTCCTTACACTCTATAACTATTTCTACTTTCAGGGAACTCAAGTAGGACTGGCGGGGAGGGGCGCAGTCATTGTTACTACCATGAACCCCATCTTTACATTTGTTCTTACTGTGATCTTCTTTCAACAAGTGGTGTACAGGAAGGACATCCTCGGTCTGATTGCCGGTTTCACCGGCGGCTCTCTTATTCTGAAGATCTGGGAGATAGATCTGGCCAGCCTCCTTGCAACGGGGAATCTCCTCTTCCTCCTATGTGCCGTGAGCTGGGCATTCCTCACTATCTCCACCTCGAAGGCAAAGATTCATATCCCCACCCTCTCTTTCAGCTTCCTGACC
>JASLRT010000039.1 GCA_030743815.1 Candidatus Neomarinimicrobiota bacterium
GGACGCTCTGGCCTCCTCGACCGACTCCTCCGGAAAGACGCCAAACCGTCCTTCCGCCACCACTTCCTCGGGGACGGTTGAGTGCCACTGGCCGCCGTGAATCGTCCCAATGTTGACAGGGGCGATGTGGGAAGGATCGTCATAGAGGGGATGACCATTCTCCTCATGGCGACGGACCTCAAGTTGGTGTATGGCTTCCAGCAAAAGAGAGAACTTCTCGATGGCGCTGACGCCGTCCTTCTTCATGGCGGCGTGGGTAGCCTTGCCGGGGACCGAAAGTCGGAATGTGAGCGCGCCGGACTGGACGGGACAGACCTTGAGATTCGTCGGTTCGAGGATGACCGCGGCGTCGGCAGTGTATCCCTTCACGATGGTGGCCAGAGTTCCCACACCGCCTGTCTCCTCTCCAACGACGCTTTGCAGTAGTATATCACCAGCCGGTCGGAAGCCGATCTGTTGCAGTGACTGAATGGCAAAGATGGCCGCTGTCAGTCCAGATTTCATGTCACACGATCCGCGCCCGTAGAGCTTCCCATCTCTGACGGCTCCGCTCCAGGGGGAATCGTGCCAAAGAGATTCATCCCCTGTGCCCACCACATCCACATGGCCATTCAGTATCAGGGAACGGCCAGCCGTTTTATCACCACCTCTCCAGCGAGCCACCACGTCTATACGGGAGTCGGGAGAAAAACCGTCATTACAGAACGCGGGATGGCTTTTCAGCTCATCGAACCGGCTGGGGAAAACATCCACTTCCATGCCCAATGATTTGAGTTTATGGCTTACAAGTTCTTGGACTTCATGTTCCTCATCTGGCAGGCTCGGCGTCTGAGTGAGCTTCTGGCAGTAGCGGACGATATCGTCTCTGAGAGAATCGACGGCTTCTGATATCAGTTTGACTGTCTTCATCATACACTCACCTTTTTGCATTCCAATAAAAATAGGCAGGGAGTCCCAGAAGAATCAAGCCAGCGCCGATGGCCGCATCCCGGGGCGCTTCCAGGATTGTATTGGCTGTCAGCCAGAGAGCGAAGATTATGAAGATGACAGGCACCCACGGGTATCCCCAGACACGGTACGGCCGCGCCAAGTCAGGGCGCTTCTTCCTTAGAATAATCACCGCGCCGGCGGACATACCGTAGAAAATCCAGGAAGCGAAAATCATATAGGTGATGAGCTGGTCATACGATCCCGTAAAGGTGAGAATGGCGGCCCAGGCTCCCTGAAGAATCAGGGCGTTAGCCGGCGTCTTGAACTTGGAGTGGATCGCCGCTGCAGCACGGACGAATCGTTTTTCGCGGGCCATAGCGTAGGTGACCCGGGCGCTGGTCAGAATGTTGGCGTTGTTGGCGCCGAGCGTCGAAATGAGGATTGCCATAGCTATCAGAGACGCCCCTGCGGGGCCGAGGAAGACTTTAGCAGCGTCTGATGCTACAAGTGTTGAGGAGGCCATCTTCTCCGTCGATAAGGCATAGATAAAAACAAAATTGGCGAGGCCGTAAATGGCAATAATGACAACCATGGACAGCAGTGAAGCGAGGGGAATATTGCGGCCGGGGTTCTTAATCTCACCGGCAACATAACTGATTTCAATCCATGCGTCGTATGTCCAGAGGATAGCAACCATGGCCAGTCCGATAGAACCGAGAGAAGGGGTGAATTCAGCTGTCCCAGAAAGGTGGCGCATATCGCCACCCGGCAGTACCAGCCCGAGAATAATGATGCCGCCGAAGATGCCTACTTTGATAAATGTCAGAATGTTCTGTGTCCAGATACCCGTTCTGACGCCGATAACGTTGATGGATGTAAGCAGGACAACGGATACTATTGCTACAACTTGAACGCCGATTGAGGTGAGCGGAGCGAAGTAGCTTAAGTATTCAGCGAAGGCGACGCCGATGGCGGCAATAGAAGCGGTGTTGATGACGCTGAGTGCCGACCAGCCGTAGAGGAATCCCCAGACGGGTCCGTAGGCTTCCGTCAGGTAGACGTACTGTCCGCCCGAGCGGGGCAGGGCTGCGCCCAGTTCAGCTACAGAGAGAGCACCGAAGAGGGAGATAATACCGCCGCCGATCCAGAGCATTAGTGTGAGTGATGGTGACTGAATGTGAAGGGCGATGGTGGCTGGTACAAGGAAGATACCCGAGGCGAGGATAGCACCAACACTGATCATGGTAGTATCGAGTAGACCGATGACGCGTTTCATTTCGGCTGGCGGAGAGTCGTGTTCCATGAGGAAGGAAGTTTAGAGAATTATCTAACAGTACGCCAGAGGAAGTGCGCCGCCAAGGATATGAATCTTTTAAGACTATCGGTAGAGAAGAGGTTGGATCAGCTTTGAGGCAGATGAAACGGTCAGCAGTCAATAATAGCAAAAACAGGATGAGGCTTGAGTTTGTCTGAACCCTTGAGTTCAGCCAGGTTGATGAGGAATGCAAACCCGGTGATATCTCCTTGACACTTTGTCACCAGTTCTCCTACCGCTTGAGCCGTCCCACCTGTAGCAATCAAATCATCTATGATGAGAACTTTGTCGCCTTCTTTGATAGCGTCTTTGTGAATCTCAACAGAGTCCGTTCCATACTCAAGTTTGTATTCTGCCGACACTGTTTCAGCCGGGAGTTTGCCCGGTTTTCTCGCAATAGCGAAAGGGCAACCCAGTCTCAGAGCCAAAGGAGCACCAAATATGAATCCTCTGCTTTCAATGCCAACAATCAGATCAATCTCACTAGTCTCAAACTCGTCACAAAAGATTTCGATAGATTCACTAAATGCATCGTGATCAAGCAACAGAGTTGTAATGTCCTTGAACTGAATCCCAGGTTTGGGGAAGTCAGGAATGTTCCTGATGGCGTTCTTTATTTTGTCTTTATTCATTGATGCTCCTGTAAAATGACCGACATTCACAATCTTCGTTCGACAAAGCAGGTATGGTGTTTTTGATCAGCTTTTTTACCGTTTCGGCATTCTTTGCCATAACAGCAAATACCAGTTCAATGCTCACCTCCTCCTCGCTTTCATGCCAGCAGTCGTAATCCGTACTCATGGCGATATTCTGGTAACAGATCCCCAGCTCCCGGGCCAAAACAACTTCAGGAACAGTGGACATATTTATTATGTCGCAATCCCAGGATCTGAATATCATACTCTCAGCTTTGGAGCTGAATCTCGGCCCTTCGATGGTCACCACTGTTCCTTGCGGGTGGGATGACAAACCGAGCTTTTCAGCCTGATCCTGTAGGACAGCTGATGTTGTTGCGCAAAATGGTGTTCCCATAGGGACGTGCTGAACGGTGGAATCATCATAAAATGTAGCAGTCCGCTTGGTGGTTCGATCGACAAACTGGTCAGGAAAAACGAAATCACCCGGTTTTATCTTTTCTTTCAGAGAACCACAGGCTGTTGTAGCCAAAATATGGGTGCAACCCTGTTCCTTCAGAGACCAGATATTGGCGCGATAGTTCACATTGGTGGGATTGATGGTATGCCCTTCGCCATGCCTTGAAATAATGACAACAGGTACGTTATCTATCTTGCCGACGATGAGATCAGAACTTGGATCACCGTAAGGTGTTTCAACTTTGGTAATTGAGTAATCATCAATAAATGCCGGATCTTCCAGCCCCGAACCACCCATAATACCTATTTTAATTTCATCGGACATTTCTCTGCTCCTCCAACGATTCAC
>JASLRT010000040.1 GCA_030743815.1 Candidatus Neomarinimicrobiota bacterium
ATTCTCGCCTTAGGCTCTTCCTTCATCTCCTTCCACTGCGCGATCCAGCCAGGCAGGCGTCCCATAGCAAACATGACCGTAAACATCTCGGTGGGTATGCCCATGGCACGATAAATAATGCCGGAATAGAAGTCGACATTCGGGTAGAGCTTTCGCTTAATGAAAAAATCATCCTTGAGAGCCACGTCCTCCAATTCCTTTGCAATCTCAAGGAGAGGATCATCAACTCCGAGCTTCTGAAGGAGTCTGTCAGCGGCCCCTTTCAGTATCTTGGCTCTGGGATCAAAGTTCTTATACACCCTGTGCCCGAAACCAAACAGCTTGAAATCGGACTCCTTATCTTTTGCCATATCAACATACTTCTTGTAGTTCATGTCGTCATCACGGATTACACCGAGCATTTCGATCACTTTCTGGTTCGCTCCACCATGGAGCCTCCCCCAGAGTGCCGCTATCCCTCCAGCGATGGAAATGAACAGATTGGCCTCACTGCTTCCCACCATTCTGACAGTAGATGTAGAGCAGTTCTGCTCGTGATCAGCATGCAAGATGAGAAGAAGCCTTAAAGCATCGGCCATCACGGGATCTACTGCATATTCTTCTGAAGGCATAGCAAACATCATGTTGAGGAAGTTTGCTTCAAAACCAAGTTCGTTAATTGGATAGACGAACGGCTGCCCGCACGATTTCTTGTACGAGAACGCTGCCAGAGTCTTCAGTTTGGCCAGAAGACGGATAATATTTATGTCCAAGTCGCCATTCTCTTCATCCGGGTAGAACGTTGAAAGAGCTGCCACTGTTGAAGCCAGAACACCCATTGGATGGGCATTCATGGGATAACCGTCAAAGAAGCGCTTAAAATCCTCGTGGATCATGGAGTGGTAGGTCAGTTGCTTGGTGAACTCCGTAAGCTCCTCATCAGATGGTAGATAACCATAGATCAGCAGATAACAGACTTCAACAAATGTCGAATGTTCCGCAAGTTGCTCAATGGGAATGCCCCTGTATCTCAGGATACCTTTTTCGCCATCGATAAATGTGATAGAACTGGCGCATGAACCGGTATTGCCGTACGCCGGATCAAAAGTAATATATCCTGTCTCTTTTCTCAGTTTTGTGAGATCAATGCTTTTTTCTCCTTCACTGCCGATAAAGACGGGATATTCCACTGTTTGGTCGTCGAGAATTATTTTAGCTGTTGCCATAATAGCCTCCTTTGGGTGTCAATACTGTATCATTAATAAAGCAAAAGACAGAATACTATTCATAATACAGTTCGATATCAGTCAATAAGGTTCCAATAAACATCAGATCACCAAAAATGATGACTGTTATAATTTAAGCCTAATCTCACAATTTTGAAAGATCGAGAAGCATCTCTGCAACAATTTTTTGCGAAAACTTGACCGTGGTAGCTATGAAACCTAAATTAGATTATGATATAATTTCAGTTATTCTCAGCTAATAACCTTTTACGATAGGGGATTATTTATTCTATAGAATTGCCACTGAAAATCGGAGGCCGGGCATCTTCAAAGTCTGTGGCGTCCTGGCACCTTGTTGCCAGAGCCAAGATGGATGCTTCATCATAAAGATTACCCACAAGAATAATACTGGTTGCTGAATCTCCATTTGCTTAATCAACAGAGATGCATTAATCTCACCGCCACTGTGCGGGTTAATTTCAAATTATTGCTGTTAACTATCTGCAGTTCACTATACACCGGTTACGCAGCGGACGGTGTCGACATTTCTACAATCACCTTTTTCGATCTTACGTATGACGATTCAAAGAACATTCCGACTTCATACAACCTCACGCGGTCATATGTCGACCTGCGGCGAAACGTCGCAGATGATCTGAAGGTGCGCATCACCACCGATGCCGCCACTACCAGTACCGGTCCCCTGTCCGTTTTCGTCAAGAATGTCCTGGTTACCTGGAGTACGTCGGTTGGAGATATCCTTGTGGGCGTGCAGCCGACGAACTATTTGGGCTCTACTCAGGCAAACTGGGGCAACCGCTTCATGGAGAAGTTTCCGGCCGATCTTTACAAGTTTGACTCTACCAGCGATCTCGGTCTGAGTGTAAAGCGAAAACTGTCCTCAAAACTGCTTCTTCACCTGGGCGTCTACAACGGTACAGGTTTCAAAAAGCCGGAGAACGATTCGTTCAAACGGACATCCCTCCTCGTCACTTTTGGTGAACAAGACCTGCGGAAGAGACCAGGCTGGAATATCGGCGCATTGGCTTCGGTGGAACCATATGACGATGGAGATCAGGTTGCGCTCACACAGAGATACTCAGCCTTCGGCGGCTGGGCAAGCGCGACCATTAGAGCCGGTGCCGAATTCCATACCCTCATGAAGGATGACACGGGGCAGTCGATTATCGTTTCTGGTTACGGCACTGTCAAGTTTTCGCCGAAAGTAAAGTTTATCGCAAGATTCGATCAATTTGATCCTGCCGTCGACAGCGGTGGAGACAGTAACGCCTATCTGCTAACCGGTGTCAGCTTTGCGCCACAGTCGGGCTTTACCATTGCACCGAATATTCGCTATACAATTCATGAGGCAGATAAAGATCCCGAACTGAGCTTCGTGCTCAACTTCGAATTTAAGATGTAACCTTCCGGGTGGTATTAAAACTGGTTCCTGAACCAGTCCGATCCGGCGAGCTTTTCTGCCTTTTCCAGATCTTCCGCAAAATCGATCTCTATACAAGGGAGGTCGGAGACATTCTCATAGAAGACTTCCGTTTCAGAAAGAAGAAGTTCAATGGCCGCTTCAAAGTAGTCCACCTTACCGCCTGCACCGATGAGGTGATCCAGAGATGTAACAAGCCGGCTGCTGAACTCGCTGGACAGTTTTGCCACGCCGATGAATTCGCCCAAAGCATTCTCCTGGATCAGCTCTTTGCCAATGGCCACAACCCTGTTATTTTCACCTTCGATGATTTTCACCTCTTCCCTGCCGCACGGCTTGACCTCAACCGCCAGGACATTTGCTGCATCTGAATCAATAACACGCCTTAGTAATTCCGATGGATAGAGCACATCTCCATTCATGAGAATGATCTCAGTATTGACCATATATTCACTGGCAAGGAAAAGTGAATAGGAGGTGTTGGTCTCAAAGAAATGTTCGTTAATAATAAAAGTGAAATCGAGTGCAGGAAAACTGTTCTTGAGGTACTCCTCAACTTTTCCCCGAAAATAACCCACCACCACAGCCACATCGGTCACACCGCTGGATTGGAGAGAGGATAGTTGATAGTCTATAATCGGGTGATCGCCCACTGCCAGGAGACACTTGGGGATCTCGAGGGTGACAGGATAGAGCCGGCGAGCGACACCGGCAGCGAGGATGACGGCTTTCATGAGGGGATGGTGAAGTTACAAAAATTCAGAATAGTCACGAACTACCTTTTACTTTTGGGAGAGATATGTCTGCCAGATTCTGTCTGCTTCAAGAGATGTAAGGCAAATGAGCGGTTCATCCTCGTTGCGGCAAACGTTCCTGCGGCACGGACTGCAGTGGACGCTTTCCGTGATAACAGTTGTTCGTGAACCGAGAGGGACCGTCTGAGCAGGGTCTCCAGCGCCGAAGATCGTTACTGTCTTAAGTCCAAGATTCGCCGCCACATGGCTGAGACCGCTGTCCGTACCGATAGCTCCCGCGCACTTGGAAATGAGCGCCACGCTCTGCCGCAATGAATAGACACCACAGACAGATCGGACATTATCACCATCCACCCTGTGTGACAGTTCGCTACCCGTTTCTTTATCCGCGGCGCTACCAAACAGGAGGAGTTCAGCTCCGCTCCCGCGCGCAAGAGAGAGAATGGCTTGCCACTTTTCAACTGGCACCCGCCGCGATTCAGCCACGCTGGAAGGAAAAACGGCTATGGGACTCGTCATACTCAGACTTTGAAGCTCGCCTCTGGCCCATTCTCTCTCTTCTTTTCTGAGGTGAATTCCTGTACTGTCCTCGCCGAGATCATATGCACCGGACAAGAGTGCGAGACAACGCTCCGAGCGGTGCATTTTCGTGCGAGACGGCTTGACGGCTGTGGTTAGCAGGAATGACCGCCACTGTGCCGCAAAACCGACGCGGTCCGGCGCACCGGAGAGTCTTGCCAGATAAGCTGAACGCCACGAATCAGAGAGAAGATAAAAACGATCCAGATCTAAGTCGCGCAGCCTCAAACCTTCACGTGTCGTGGCAACAGCGGAAGATCCCGTATTCAGAACCACGACTTCGTTTATGAGCGGGTGACTCTCGAATACAGCCGATACCCACGGTCTGGCAACGATGACAATCTCTTCATCCCGATGCCGACGGCGGCAACTGCTGATAAAGGGAAACGACATGACAGCATCACCGACCCAGTTGGGAGCGTAGATACCGATTTTCACAGCATGTTCCGTTCTTTCAGTTTTGCCTCGATGGCGTCCACCAGGCGACTTGATGCTTCTCCATCAGTGCGATAGAGATACCTCTCCGCTGCCCGCTGCCGCCTAGGAGACATTTGATTGGGATTCTCAAGGATATCCGACACCATCTGTTCCAGGTCATCCGGCCGATGAAGTAAATGCACAAAATCAATTTCCGATGCTCTTTCCAAGTCGAGGCGCTTCGTCAGTCGCCGCTTGAAAACCCGGTGCTTGAGGCGCGGAGAATAAAATGTAGTCTGAATTACAGGACGATCCAGTGCCAGATACTCAAAGAGCGTTGAAGACATATCGGAGATAAGGAGATCAGCGGCAGCGTAGTACGGCACAATGTTGTAGTCTTCACTCGGCACCAGATGAATTTGACCACCGGATACTTTCGTTGCCATTTCACTATGATGACGGTACCGTTTCTGTGTCCAACTGAAACCGTGCAACTTAATGATCACGTTAACCATGTCAGAAACTTTGGTGAACATGGGCAGTAACGTATCCACCGAAGAAGGATAGAAGGTGGGCGCATAGAGAAGTGTTGGTCTGTCCGGCGAAAGGCCCAGAGCATTCAAGAAGCTCTCTATTGCCACGAAGGCGGGATCTGAAAGGGGATCCAGCTTGGTAAATCCTGTCAGGACAAGATTTGGTTCCCCCAGCTCTTGCAGCAGGCGCATCCGTTCTTCGCTCTCCACTGCACGCAGATCGATACGCGGCGACATATCATTGTAATAACTTTGCTTCAGTCCTATCCCGTGGTAGACCATAACGGCGAGCGATGAATCAGAGACCACCTTTTCGAGCATCCCCACGTTCGCCACCACAACCAGATCGAACCGGCGCCGCTGCAAGAGTGTCTGACGCTCGTTCTCCGTCCCGGCATCGATAAACTCCACTTCCATATCTTCCATCACGGATCTTAGCTGACGGCGTTCAGTGGTGTTGATGGTGAGAGGAATTGAAGACGCCAGGAGATAATCACCCCGCTTATTCAGCTCGGCCATGATGGGAAGGAAATTGGGGAGGTAATATAGATGGTGGCACTCAAACAGGACCGACTTCACGAATTCAATTCCTCCTAGTGTAGGCCAGGGGCATCCCGGTCAGACAGGTGATGACGACAAAATTTGATTTACTTTCCACAGAACTTATAAACATTGGATCACACCTCAAAACGCATCTATTTTTGATGTAATGCACAACAGTGAACTTATACGACCGATCTTCATAGTGGGAAGTGAGCGATCGGGAACCACCTTACTCAGGCTGATGCTTCACGCCCACCCGCGGATTGCCATACCGCCTCAGACCAAGTATGTAAAGAAGCTGTATAAGCGGCGTCTCCTCTTCGGAAATCTTGCCAGAGAAGATAATCGCCAGAAGCTTGCCCGCTGGTTTTTGGCACACTTTGACGCCAGTACAAAACTGGACGATCTTGATATTGATCCCGCAGTGGTAAGATCAGCCGTGCAGGCAACTCACTCCCTTGGCGCAGCCTTGGCGCAGCCATTAATCGCCTACGCTGCCAAATATGATAAACT
Source organism: Candidatus Neomarinimicrobiota bacterium (assembly GCA_030743815.1). Taxonomy (NCBI): domain Bacteria; kingdom Pseudomonadati; phylum Fidelibacterota; species Fidelibacterota bacterium. The sequence goes on from JASLRT010000040.1 coordinate 5,987, forward strand.
TCGCTGGGGCGACAAGCGACCGTACTACATCAAATACCTGGACAAACTTCGCACCCTTTTCCCCGATGCCCAGGTTATCCATCTCATCCGTGATTGCAGGGATGTGGTCGCTTCACTCAAACATATGCCGTGGTGGAAGAGCGACACAATCTATTCAATCCTGAACTGGAAGGAAGCAATAGAGAGGGGACTAGAGGCCCGTCAATCGACAAAGCTTGACGAATATCTCGAACTACGCTATGAAGATCTGGTAGATGAGCCGGAGAGGGAGTTGCAACGGGTTTGCCAATTCCTTAGCGAATCCTACGCTCCGGAGATGCTGCACTACTCCGATATTGCCCGCTACGCCGTGCCGGATTACAAGATGGCGTGGCACGCAGCGACCCGTCAGCCGCTCAGTAGAGATTCCATCGAAAGATGGAAAGTAGAACTATCCGCAGCGGAAATTTCCTTAATCGAGTGGTCATGCGGCAAGGAGCTTGAAGCTATGGGGTACACTCTCTCAGGATCTGCCGCACCTGACAGACGAGCCCGTTCCGCCTTCCGCTTCGCTGGATGGTCATACCGGATAAAAAGGTGTGCCATCGACACAGCCGACAGCTTAATCTCTCTGATCTATCGCCGGGAAATGAGCTATCGAAAAGACGGCAAAACTGAACCTCAACTATAGGCGGCAAACAGACTCTGCGCCCGCTCAAAATCTTCCGCCGTATCTATCTCACACCACTGATCTTCTGCAAAATTGATTGCCGTCAGACTGATCTCCCCCGCATCTACAGCATCGGCGATGGCCTGCTCGTAGAATATCTTGCGTTCACCACTCTCTATAATACCTTTCAGTCGCGGCACGACGGCACCATGAAAAGTGTTACTACTGAAGCTGTAAATATTCACTGTTTTGTATAATTGACTGAAATCATCAGGTCGCCCTGGCGTAGTCTTCAGAAAGAACTTTCTGACACTACTGTCACGGTTTAATGCTACAACAGTCCCATCCATATATGACTGAAACGGGCTCACTGCCGTTCTGTCAATACCATTCAGTTGTGTAAGTGCTTCATCGGAGAAGACCAGGTCTCCTTCCAACAGCAAGAAATCTTTGGTGAGCCGTTCGATTGCCATAGCCAGAGAAACAATGTTATTTGTCTGTTCCCATTCCCGGTTTTCTACGTAGTCGATGGACATGTCTCCACATCGCGAGCCGATTGCGTCTCTGATAACTTCCGCCTTATACCCGACCACCAGTATAGACTGTTCAACACCAATCCTGGAAAGCTGATCCAGCATCCGAATCAGGATCGGCTCCCCGGCTACTTCTACCATACACTTGGGTCTCCTCTCTGTATAGACACCGAGGCGACTGCCGCTACCAGCCAAAAGTAACACAGCCTGTCTGGGACCTTTCATGACTCCGTTTCCGGAGAAATGATGGCACCGTCGTCCTTGGTATAGTCCCACTGTTTCACCGGCGTTCTCCAGTCTCCATAGCGGAACGTAAGGTAGTCTTCAACTTCCGCGGGAGCTGTGTAACTCTTGCCCTGGAAGGTAATAGATTGTGTATTGTCGTAGAAATGAGACGGAACCGCCTTCTTTGTATAGAACTTGGGACCCCCGCACGACCAGATATACTGGTCTCCGTGCCGGACAGCGATAAAGCAGTCCATGACTATTTCACCTTTCTTCAGGAATCCTGCTTTGTTAAAGATTTTCACAATTCGTTTTTCACCTTCGTGCAAGGGGGAATCCTTTATCTCTTGCCGGCGAGTGCGGGCAAGATAGCCGGCAAAGCGGATCTTCCACATGGCCTGGGGCAATTTATTCACATCGTTGCGAAAGATGCGTAAATCGAGATCAGTATCCCACGGTAGTAATCTGTTTTCCCTGACAATGCCTAGGAGTGTTCCCGCAGTGAGACAGTACTTGATTTCATAGGACTCAAAGATGCTCGTGACCTTTTCCAGCATCGTGAGGGCGACAGCAGCATTTTCTTCGCCAAAAGCGTGGCGCGTACCCATGCTACCCTTCCTGCAATAACGATTCTATAGAGTCAACAATTCGCTTTCCGGCCTTGCCGTCGCCATAGGGATTGTCTCCGCTCCACTCAGGAGAATCGTCAGCCCACGCAAAACTACCTTCAATATCACTGCCGACAAGCTTTGCGAGCCCCGCTTCTACACCTTCAGGACGTTCAGTATTGTCGCGGCAGACAAGCACCTTCTTTCTGAATGCGGCGCACTCCTCCTGAATGCCTCCAGAATCGCTTATCACGAACTTCACCTCGCTGAGGAGTCTAAGCAGGTCCTCATACTTGAGAGGATCCAGAACGGTGACCTTTTCAAGGAGATCACGGTGGCGCTGGACCTGGGGATTCGGATGCATGGGGAAGACAAACTTCAGATGGGCGTTATCTTGCGCCAGCCGTTCAATCTGACTGAAGATACTCGCCATCTTTTCACCGAAATTCTCCCGCCGGTGTAACGTAATGAGCACTTTATCGCTATAGCTGACAGGGAAGCCAAATCTCTGGCAAATGTCAACCACGGTGTTGCCGGTGAGACGGACATTACGCGCTCCCTCCTTCTCGAGATTTTCCAGTGCCAGTTCTGTAGGCGCCCAGTTGAGCGAAGCCACCTTGGAGATCAGCTGGCGATTCATCTCCTCCGGGAAAGGTGAATCGAGATTGTAAGTCCTCAATCCCGCTTCGATGTGCCCCACCGATACCCGTTCATAGAATGAAGTGAGTGCGGAGGAGGAGGAGGAGGATGTGTCACCCTGAACCACCACAAGGTTTGGTCTCATATTCCTGATCACCGGTCGCAAATGATGGGCAACACGCTCAAGGACTTCAGCCGGACTCTGACCCACTTTCATGATGCCGAGACGATAGTCGGGTTTGGGAATCAGATGCCTCACATCGTGATAAAGTTCATCGTGCTGCCCGGTGAAAACAGTCTTGAAGGGGACGCTCCGGCGCGATAGTTCTTCAATGGTAGAAGCGACCTTGATGACCTCGGGGCGCGTACCGTAGCAGATAAGTACACCCGCTTTTTTGCGTCTGTCAGTCACTTGTTTGCCAGATCCTATATCACCTTGAAAGCAATCTCTCCGAACTGGACTTCGTACAGCTTCTTATAGTAGCCGCTCGTTTCCAGCAGTTCTGCATGCGCACCCATTTCCACAATCTTCCCCTGCTTGAGTACGATGATCCTGTCCGCATTGCGTACCGTTGACAGACGGTGGGCAATAACGAACACGGTTCTCTCTTTCTTGAGATGGTCTATCGCCTCTTGCACCTTTTTCTCGGATTCAGTATCGAGAGAAGAAGTTGCTTCATCCAGGATCAGGATTGGGGGATTCTTGAGTAGCGCCCGTGCGATGGCCAGACGCTGCCGCTGACCGCCCGAGAGCTTCACGCCTCTGTCGCCGATGATGGTCTCGAATCCGGCGGGCTGCTCCTCAATGAACTTAAGTGCGTTCGCAGCCTCAGCCACCTCGAGCATTTCGCCGGACTCCGCCCCCATCTCTCCGTATGAAATGTTGTTGCGGATGGTGTCATTGAAAAGGATCGTCTCTTGAGGCACGATCCCCATCAACCGCCGTAGCGAGTGAAGTTTGATGTTGCGGATATCAGTTCCGTCCAACGTAACCGACCCTCTTTTCACGTCGTAGAATCGGGGAATAAGATCGGCAATCGTCGATTTTCCGGCGCCGCTCTCCCCTACCACCGCTACCACTTCACCTTTGCGGATAAAGAAGGAGACATCATCGAGAACCCTCTCTGCAGAACCGTCGTACGAAAAGCTGACACCTTCAAACCTGATAGAATCAGTGAACTGATCTACATGGATGGCATCTTCCACATCCACAATGGAACGGGGCGCATCGAGGAGAGAGAAAACACGCTCCGCCGAAGCAAGGGCAGTCTGAATCTCCGTGTTGACGATATTCATCCCCTTAATAGGACTGAGAATAGCGAAAAGCAAAAGAATGAAGCGGATAAAATCTTCGGGATCCATGGTCTGATTTACGAGGACGTTCTTGCCGCCGATCCAGAGAAGGACAACACCCATGGTTACACCGATGATTTCTGTGGTCGGCACGGAAGCGTACCTGAGTCTGAATTGACGGCGCTGGAGCTGGTAGAACTTTTTCGTTTCGCGGCGAAACTTATCTAACTCCCCTTTCTCCATGGTAAACGACTTCACGATTCTGATAGAGCCGATTGTCTCTTGAATAATGGAGACAATTCCCGAAATCTGCTTCGACGACCGCATCGCTTTGCGGCGAATACTCTTGCCTACCACTACAATGAGAAATGTGGCCAACGGGAGGATGAGCGCTGCCGCCAATGTGAGTTTCCAATTAATTACGAAAAGGAGCAGCGTAAAGGTGAGAATATTGATCGGTTCAACCAGCAGTTTGTGGAAACTTACCGCCAGCGAGCGGCGAATGGCGGCAACATCATTCAAAAGGATGGAGGTCAGTTCGCCGGACTTCTTCCTGCTGAAAAAGGATAGCGACAGGGTGGTGAGGTGATCGAAAAGTTTGTTCCTTAGGTCGGTGATAACCTTAATCTGAACAAGACCGGTTAAAAAGTTCTTGAGATAGAGGAAAAGATTCTTCATCAGAAAAGAGACAAAGATGGTGATACAGAGCACCTTGAGCGTATCGATGGGTGTTGCGCCGAGGATGAGCCTGTTTGTCCATAGTTTCAGTGTCTCGTTGACAGTTCTCACTTCGAGAGCCTCAAGCTGTGCCTGACCTTTAACCAAAGATTCGAAATCGGTCAATATGTTGTTGATGAATGAAGCCGTCACCCAAACCGACAGAGAGTTGAAGAAGACAAAAATGAGCGAAGCCGCCAGCGACAGAGCTATCAGTTTCCAGTGAGGCCAGGCGAGAGCCAGAATACGCTTATACATTTTTCTCTCTCAGGCTGAAATGTGTCAGTATCATTTGTATTATATAATCATTGTAAATCATCAAATAAAGTTAGTTATACGAATTATATTAAAGCTATAGTTTATCTTAAACAGTGAGACACATCCCGGTTTGTAGATTCAGATTCATCACATTCACACAAGAAGCGACAGGATCTTTACAATCTTACGGATAAATCTATTACTTTGGAATGAAGAATTCACTATTTTTGCCGGTAGCATGAGAATAGGAAAAAGACATCTGATGGTTGTTGGCGATCGTCTCTTGATAAGGCCTGACGAATCCCAGGAGAAATCGCCGGCGGGACTCTATCTTCCGCCCACCGTCCGTGAAAAGGAAGATGTGTGGGGCGGCATTGTGGTGGAGGTGGGCCCCGGTATCCCTCTTTCTCATCCATCGGATGTAGAAGAAGAACCGTGGCACAACGAAGGTAAGGAGGTCAAGTACATCCCCACCCAGGCCGAGACAGGTGATTACGCCCTGTTTCTCAAGAAGGCTTCGGTAGAGATCAAGTTCGAAGAAAAGAAATACCTGATTGTGCCACAGGCGGCGATCCTGGTTCTGATCCGGGACGAACTCAATTAATTTCAGTATACATCTTCAATCCGCCTTTAGGTCCCAGTACCCATCCAGTGGCCTACCTTAGCATCACCGAAACACGGCGGCAATGAGAATATCGAATGTTGAATCAGAAAGGAGTGATAAGAGCGAAGCGGGCGTAGAACTGCGGCTCCTCCTCTGTTTGCCATTCATCGAGTGTCTGCGCCCGTCCCACAGCAAAAATTGCCAGCGTAGCATCACCGATATTGAGTGAAACTTTCGCCTCGTAGCCAGCCGTCACCACCCACGGATTTTTCTCCTGACCGGCATACCAGGCGTTCGCCACGTCAGCCACCAACGCTGTCGTGACTGAGCCGAAGGTGAAACCGAGGATATTCATCAGCGGAAACTTAGGGATAAGCGGCAAGCGCAACTCAGCCGAAGTAAAGACGAGCCGATCGCCGAGCCGGATACCTTCCCATCCCCGTGGGTTGTGATTCTCCACCAGGCCGATGATTCCTCCAAGCGCCTGAACGCTGGCTCCCGGAAGATAGATCGATAGATCGTTCGTAAGCCCCACGAACTCCTGTGCCGGCGGTGTCCCCTTCAGTCCCACCACTTTCCCTCGCAGAAAAAACGCCCCGGGACCAAAACGAAAATTGGCAAAAGAATCCAAAGTCAGCCGCTGGTACGAGAAGTCACCGTAAAGTTTCTTGCTGGCGAGGTCGGTCATCGCCATGACGCCCCATCCGTGCCGGGGCAGATCAAAGTTGTGCCTGTTGGGGCGGCGGTTGATGTAAGCGTAGAGCAGTGAACCGATCCCTTCCTTTCCCTCTTCTGGCCTGGGGAGAACAGCCGACGAGTCCGACTCTGCCCCGTGGAATTCAATTTTGCGTTCCTGGAGAAACAGGTTGGCCTGTAGCACGTGATTTGAGCTGAGAGAGTTGCCGCGGTTCATAGGCTGTGAGACAAAGAACTGCCAGCCGTCCAGACGCTCCACAAGCCCCAAAAGTTCATCGTCATACGGCCGGAAGTTCCAGCGGAAGTTGTTGAAGTAGTTGACGCCCCAGAGCGGCCCCGACGCTGCATTGATATATCCAAGGAACAGCCCGGAATCTGTCTTGTCCCACGTGGATCCACCGCCAAGCTGGAACAGGTGTCGTCCCAACCCGTCCATCCACACTGTGAAGCCAAATAGTCCTGTAAAGTTGTCCAGGGGCAGAATCAGGCTGGTGAGGTGCTTCGGATGATTCAGAAAGCTGTACGGCCGCGTCTGGACGATCTCCACGTCACTGTCGGGATCTACACCGTTCAGGGAGAGATCAGGCTGGCGGGTACGCCAGCGGAGGTAAACCTCTGTCATAGAGAGCGGCACCGTTGTCTTCGACCTGGCGGGATCGAGCTGGACAATCCTTACCGTGTCAACGTCGTTCAGAGTGAGAGCAGTAACCGTCTCGCCTTTGGGCGTCCACTGAATGCTCCAGACAGCTTCCCCCACATCAGTGTTCTGCAACTCATCTCCGGAGACGAGATCAACGGTGTGAAGGTTGGGCGTAGAGCCGCGATGAGAGGTGAATGTGATCTTCTCTCCATCCGCATGCCAGACAGGCAGATAGTCCACCGCACCGTCTGTCGTCACCCGGCTGATTTCATCTGTCTCCAAGTCAAGCACATGGATGTCCGTATTGCCGTCAGAGCCAGATTTGGCGAACGCAATCTTCTTTCCGTCCGGCGACCATTGGGGGGTGAGCACTTGCACGTCACCGCTGAAGTCAGTAAGGCGTTGTCTATCTTCGCCATCTGTATCCATAGTAAAAAGGTTAGAGGTCCCTTTCTCGTGACTCATAAAAGCGATTCTCTTGCCATCGGGTGACCAAGCGGGATGGCCGACCCTCGCCGTCTTATCGGTGAGCCAGCGTCCTCCCCCCTCTTCCACATCCACGACTCGAATGCCCCAGATAAGGGATCCGTGCTCGCCGTAGCGGTACTTGACGTATGCCACCTGCTTGCCGTCGGGCGACCACGACAGTCCCCGGCCGATGCTGCCGTAATCCAGCTCTTCGATATCGTACTCCGGTTTCTCTTTCTTCTTTTCGGTGGTATCTCGCCTGGCAAGGAAGAGTCTCTCAAAGAATCCCGTGTCCGGTTTTGTCGTGTCGAGCTCTGCCACGTAGAGGGAAAGGTCGAACTGATCTTTGTCTTTCCGCCCGACGACTGCGATCTTCAGACTATCCGGCGAGAAGGCAAACCAGAGAACATCCTTCACCGGCAGGCTGGCCGTCTTGCCGATCTCCGCGAACGGCTCCTTCTGGGAGCGATAACCGTAGAAATAAGTGTTCATATGGCGGCGCCAGTCTTCCTCGAACTGGCTCAGTTCAACTCCTGTAGCTTCCTTGAACGCCTTCCTAAATTGAAACACCTTCAGTTTATTTCGATACTGGATCGTCTTGACAATGGTAGAGTCGCCGAAGCGGTCACCCCAGTAGAGCATCTTGGAGTAGCCGTCAGCATGAGGGTCGGGTATCTCTTCAACTCTCTGCTTAAAGACGAAAAACTTGTGCACCAGATCGGACCTGTAAGGGCGCCATCGCTCCGTGAAGTACTCCGCGGAGCCTTCGATGAACCAGCCGGGTGTTCCCGAAAGCAGAAGATCCCACTGTTTGGGAATCCACGACCTGAGAGCCTCATAGAGAACGATGTGCTGCAGCTCGTGTGCTACCACATGATTAAGCCACTTCTCATCCTCCAGCCGGATGACGGCGTCATTCTGATCAACCCAGATGAAAGTCTGATTTGTGGGGGGAATGGCATAGCCATTCATGACTTCATCCTGGGCGGTGAATATGATGTCTATGCGCGGAATGGTGTCCAGACCTATCTGCTCCAGCAGCGTTGGCCAGATCTGTTCGGCGATGGAAGCTCCCCTTGCGGCGATCTCCTCTATCCCCTGGTGATAGTGGACGTTATAGTGTTCGGTGCGGAGAGTTGACCACTTCAGCTCAGGGTGGGTTCTGCCGCTCATCATCCAGGGTCCCTGGGCCGCAACAAATGTCGAAAGAAGAATTGCAGTATAAATCAAGCGCAGAGTTTTCATGGCAAAAACGTCCGTTAATTGAAAAGAATTTACGAAGTAAGAAGACCTTCAGAAAGGTAGATAAGTCGAAGTCTTTCACTCTGAAAGGTGAGTCGATGCAGTAAGTTTGTAAAGGACTAGAACGTGAAGAAGGAACAGGGCGGCTTGAGAGACTGTATTGTCTAACCTCGATGGTTTTAAGTCACACCTGTACCGATGGGAGTGTACCCTTGGTGAACCTTCAAGGTTGTCATAATGTTCGGCCTGACAGGATTGATACCCCGAACAGTTGGGGTCAGGTCACATTGAGATAACAGAAAACCCCCGCCGAAGCGGGGGTTTTCTGTTACTTATCTGTTACTTATATGTGGTTTAGTCGCAGTATGCGTCCTTAATTAGCGCAATCACAATTTGAAGCAGCGTACCGCAACTTCGGCTCAGACCAATCACCATTCTGTTTAGTTCTATAATTAGGAATATCAGCACACCAAGCAGCGCAGTTGGCCATGGTGTCTTGTCCCTTGCCTTCATCGTTCCTTTCATTCATCGAACGATAAGTCGCTCTGAAGAACTCTTTGCGGTTTACTTGGTCATTACCACAAGAGCTGTCATCTTCATCTTTACTGGCAATGTCATTGAAACCAGGGTCTTCATCATCACCTTCGGCGAATTCATCTCTGGACTGTTCCAAAGAAAAGACTGCAAAGGCTTCGTCGAGATTGATGCAGTTATCATCACTTGTATCAACATCGTCAAAGCGGGCTGGGCCTGGGCCACCATCACCACCATCACCACCACCAGGACAGTGACCTTCATTATTTCTGCAGTGGTCATCCCAATCTGACTCGGAATTCATTTCGGCCTGGCAAACCGGACAGTGACCATGGTCCTCACCTTCTGTGCCCGTGTATACATAATCACATTCATGGCACTCGTCACCGGCCTGTGGTCTACAGTGCTCTGGATTAGCTTGACAGTGTTCATCCCATTCTGCATCTGAATTCATTGCAGCGTCACATTCCCTACAGTGACCATGTTGATCGTTTTCGACAAATTCATGACCACACACATCGCAAGTACCTGGCTGTTGATCACCAGTTGGATGTTCGCCTTCACCAGTTGGATGGTCGCCTTCACCAGGATCAGGACAGTGACCTTCATTATTACTGCAGTGGTCATTCCAATCTTCCTCGGTGTCCAATCCCTCATCACAATTGGGGCAGTGGCCATGGTGATCGTTTTCGCTAAATACATGGCCACAGTCTCCTATATCGCACACATCACCGGCCTGTGGCAGACTGTGTTGGTCACCATTCCCTTCATGGCATGGCTCACCCTCATCATAAGCACCGTTATTGTTGCAATCATCATATTGGCCTGCGGCACAGCCTCCTGAGGTAGGAGCTCGTTCTGGATACTCTACACTTGGGTCACAATCACCTTGACCAAGGACTTGTACAGGAATGACAAGCGCAAAGACAACCATGAGAGCCATAGCTAGTTTTATCATCTTCATGATTTTTCCCTTCCTACATTAAGTTAAATAACTCGAACTTCGGTCCAAAATAACCTCTCCTACGATGAAAATCAATGATTTGTGTCACATTTTTCTTTTTTTAGCGATTTTCAAGCAAACGGCCTACTGAGGCGGTTTCTCGGTTGAATTCCTTTTCGAACATGCCATAATAATTGGAGACTTCATAAAAATACCGGGCCACATCCCTGTCCACAACATGAAAGTTTTTCTCAAGAACTTCCGGAGCCGGAAATAATATTTCAATTCCAGGCTGAAAGGAAGCGATTTGCTGTTTTAAGTCCGAATTGATTTCCAACAGCTTCTTCAATATAAGGATCTCATAAAGAAAACGCTCATTAGCAGACTGTTGAACAATAATAGTAAAAACATCTTCTTCAGGGGTAGACCCATGAATGTTGGTTTTTTCCAACTCTCCTTTGTAATTAAATGATCTGTCGGCCTTGATATATTCTACATCTGCAGTAGGTTGAACAAATGGTTTTTCAGTTGAAGCTTTTTCATGTAAAGAAAAGCTTAGCTGCAAGGCATTGGTTTTTGAAATATTTTCTATATAACCATTCAGAAAGTTAACAGCAAAACCAGCAGGGTCATCATCATCTTGTTTGAAAAAAATTACTTTATCCGGGTCTATATATTTATAGTAATTCTGAGATCTTATGATATCATAAAGCATCCTGCGTACAAGGATTTTTTCACCGGGAATTTCACCCTCAAGAAGACCTTTAAAAGGTTCTGTGACCTTAAGTGTTTTATTGATTTCAGAAGCAGCCTGTACATCGTCAAGCATTTTGTTGAAAATCGGACTCTCATGAATAAATCTAAGATCGTATACGTCAGCATTCGTTACTCGATAACTGTTCTGGAAAAGTTGATTACCAAACGCATTAAACGCCTCTGAATCAAGAGGAATGACCCGGCTGAAGTTGCTCCCCTCCTCGCTTATTATGTGGGGAGTAATAACGACGATCACTTCTTTCCTTTGAGTCTCTAATGTCGAACTGGAGAACAATCGTCCCAATATGGGAATCTCCGATAAAATAGGTATACCACCCTTCACATCACTTTTCTTTCTAGAAATGAGACCACCAACAATGAAAGGTGTGTTATTTGCCACACGGACAAAAGACTGGACTTTTCGATTATTTATGAGAGGTGCCTCTTCAACACCAGAGGTAGTGGCAAGTGCTCCAAGCCGTTCCTCTGTCTCTGTAATGATTGTCTCGATCTGGATGGTAATTCGGGTCTGATCTTCGCTCACCCGGGGCCGGAGATTGAGTACTATACCTACGGGAATGTAATCCACAGATCTGGAAACCGCCGTTTGGGTGCTGGTGGTTTTAACGATGGGGATCTGCTGACCTACCTGTATCCTAGCCTGCCGTCCATCTAAAACAAGAACGGACGGTCTTGAAAGAATTTCGGCAGCACTTGCACTTATTAGTGCCTGAATATTCGCATTGAAATCTGCAGAGGTTCCAAGAATTGTTCTGTCGAAAACAAACGTGAAGGGATTCAGAGCCCCGGTTTTATCATCAGCTGGTGGAAATTCCCCTGAAATACCTCCTTGGGAAGCACCGAAATCAATGCCGAGCGAATTCAATCGATCAGTGTCAATCTCGATAACAAGTGCTTCAATCTGAATCTGGGATGCCGGCAAATCAATCGTATTGTTTATGAGGTCCAGTAATCTTGCCACCGGATCAAAATCGTTGGGATTGTAGCCAATGATTAGTTGCTGCTGGGGTGCACCCGCTGTTGTCCCCAGCATGGGGATTCCGGCCAGGTCAAGCCCCAACTCTGCTTTCTTCCCTTTAGCCGATTTTCCTTTTTCCTGCGTAAGCAGACTGACGGTCTCGGTATCCGGCACCTTGATGATGATTGGGAGAAAATCTTTCCTGGGCAATTCCTTTACATTAAGTATACTGCTAATAGCTGGGGTAAAACTGTATTCTCCCGCCAGCTCACCTTTGCCACCTTTAAATTCAACTACTGTATAGCCCACTGTCTTAAGAATGGCCAGGGCCCTATCCACTTCAACAAAACTGAGCTTTATAACCTGGTATTTCAGATCCCGCATGGATTGCGCCATCAATATCAGGGGTAGTAAAAAAATGACTAATAATAATCTAAATATCTTTCTCATATCCAATCTAGCGCTGAACAATAGTGATAGGTATCTTGACAAATAGGTCTTGAAATTGAGCAGAAACAAGTGCACTGGTTTTAGTGCTACTGGGAACAAAAAGACCTTCCACCTGAAACTTTGACTTTGCAGTGTCAGCGATGACCACTGTTATATTACTTGTGGAGGAAACATGATGAATATCCAGTGAACCACTTGTGGCATCCAGAGCAAGTTTCATTGATGATATGCTGGAGCCGCTGACGTTTGATGCTTTTTTAAAGGTTAAATTCCCTTCCTGGTCCGTTTGCCAGTACATAAAACCGTTGATGGGAACAGTCTGACCTTCTGTTTCGAATGTGACGGAACCCGACAGTTGACTACCCATAATGGTGGCGGACAGAACACCGGCGGCTGTATCCCAATTCCATCCCCCTGCTGATGTAACAACAGAATCAGGTGTGGCATCAGCACCCGAAACATTGGCTGTTTTCACAAAAGTGATGGTTCCCCTGTCAATACTCTCCCAATACATGAAAGCACCGACGGGTACGGTTGAAGACTTGGTATCGAAACTGACGACACCTGATTCAGTCTCTCCAAACACCATGACGGATAGGAGATTGGTCTCTTTATCGTAGCCCCACCCTCCGGACAGAGAAACAACTGAATCAGCCGGAGCCGAAAAGCCGGTGACGTGCGCAGTTTTCTGAAAGGTGACGTCTCTTTTGTCGGTCTTCCAGTACATGTAGGCACTGACGGGAATGGTGAGACTGTCCGTATCGAAAGAAACAGTACCCGTTTCAACTTCGCCACCTGAGGTGTCGTAGAAAGCGACCTGAACCTGCTTTGTTACATCAGTATAGGTCCAGCCGCCGGCTCTTACAGTGGAATTGGAAGCGCCAAGAACAGTTGGTGAACCAAAACTGGCTTCAATTATTGAACCAGAGTTCAAATAAAAATAGATTGTGCCTAAATATTCACCCACAAATAAATCCATGTCGCCATCACCATCAATGTCTACGAAGGTGGGTGTTGCATTCGTATTGTCACCCTCACCTACATCGACGGCATTCAACGGATTGTCATTCCCAACTTGAGAAGAGAAAGAATGCGCTGTATTTGAACCAATATTTTTGTAATACTGAATGATACCGTTACCGGCACCGATGAATACGTCCAGGTCACCGTCTTTGTCAATATCAACGAAGGTCGGTGCTGAGTTCGTCCCCACATCACTGTCGAAGAGCGCATCGGCATCCGCCTGCACGGTAAACGCGGCGGTCGTGCTGGAGCCTGTGTTCTGATAGTAGTTGATAGTACCATCATATTCACCCATGAATGTGTCCATATCACCATCACCATCGATATCGGCAAAGATAGGTTTTGAGTTATAGCCAACATCAACACCATTCAAGGGATTGTCATTACCTGTCACTTCTGAAAATGATGCACTTGTACTGGAACCACCATTTGTGTAGAAACTAATGGTACCGTCATCCTGCCCGATAAACAGATCCATATCACCATCACCATCAATATCCACAAAAGCTGGAGCGGCCCAACCGCTTACAACTACACCGTTGAGAGGATTGTCGCTCCCCGTCTTCTGCGTGAAAACAGCTTTAATGCTGGAGCCGGTATTTTCATAATAGACAATGGTGCCGTCCTGGCTACCGATGAACACATCCTTATCAGCATCTCTATCGATATCGACAAACGCAGGTACAGACACATAACCGACATCGATACCTTCCGAGGTTGTCTGCGTCCGTGAAAAGGTGACACTACTATCATTCTCGAAAGTGTATTCCAGAGTGAGATTCGATAGATCAGGAACATCTGAGGCCTCTGTTACTTTCCAGACACCAAGAACTTTTGAACCCAGTTTAGAGACATCAAAAATATGAGTCTCTTCAACCGTCATCGTCGTGTCATCATCAAATTCATATTCAATTGCAAGCAGCTCTGAATTGATGGTGTCCGTACCTATAGAATGAATATTCCATTTACCCACTATCTTGGAAAAAATGTCCGCAAATCTGTGAGTTTCGACGCGGGTTACAGTATTGTCACTGTTGAAAGTATAGTGTATTTCAAGAAGAGTAGGATCCAGCGTGTCAGGCTCATCATAAATCAGGTCCCAGACGCCAAGAATCTTGTTGGAAAGGTCCGCTATCCCATCTGTGAGCCTCTCAACCTTTGCAATGATGTCCAGAGAGTGCTCTGAATTAACGATATTATTTGAAGTTTCCAGGGTCAGCTCAAACAAATCATTGCTGTCTTTCTTTGTAACGACAGAATCCAGCGGATCCTCACAGCTTACCACAAGCAACAAAACTGACGCAGCCAGTAACAGGACGAGCTTAACTGCTTTGTTATGTTCCATCAAAAAAAGTACCTTGGCTCTGATATAAATATAGGGTTGAAGCTACGATTTTTTCCCTTTTCTACGACCACTGACTAAGTGGCATCCTTGTATAATCTGACTAAGAAATTGACTGAAGTCAAGAGATTTTAGGATAGATGACATACTATTTGTATTGACTTTTATCAAGTTTGTTGTTACCATCCTACGGCTCGATTCTATCGATTACCAATACTCGCGGGGTTCAAGGAATTTTCATTTGCGACTGGAACGCGAATACCATATTGATCAACCGTTAAACCTCGTTTGGGATTCCATTCTGAATCCCGATTTCCTTGCTGAAATCCTCCCCGGATGTAAAACCTTAACTTCTCTTTCAGATACAAAATTCAGTGCCGAAGTAGAGATCAAGGTAGGTCATATCAAAGGGTCCTATACTTCTGATCTCGAAATCTCCAACATTCGGCCCCTCGAGGGATATCACTTTGAAGTGAATGGCACTAGCACCAATGGCGGCATATCCGGTGGCGGGGACATAAGCTTGGAAGAAGAGGACGGTTCTACCGTCCTTTCTTTTTGTGCGGAAGGCAACGTCAGTGGGATCCTGGCCCGTGTAGGCCACCGACTAATTGAAGCAGTGGGGAAAAAAATAATAGATCAAGGATTTGCAAACTTTCAGACAAAACTAGCTGAAAAGGAATACGCTTGAGTTTGTGGAAAAAGATTACAGACTTCCTTACATCGGGTTACGCCGAACAGGTGGCTACCCCATCTCCTTCAGCAGCTACAATAAAAACGACAGAAACTTCAACAGATCTATCATCAAATAAGGAGGATGGCATGACGCATACCATCTCAATGACAGTAAACGGAAAAAGTTGTTCCGGTGAAGTGGAAAGCAGACAACTGCTGGTACACTTTCTTCGGGACCAACTCCTTTTAACCGGAACTCACGTCGGTTGTGATACGAGTCAGTGCGGATCATGCACT
>JASLRT010000041.1 GCA_030743815.1 Candidatus Neomarinimicrobiota bacterium
GACATTTAGGACTGGTGGTAGGTACATTTTCTTTGGTGGAATAATTCCTTATAGTATATATATTACAATTAGTTTCAGAACAGTGATTAAAAGATAATAACCAAAGGAGGGGATATGTCTATTAAAAAAATGTTGAATAACTTGATCGTTGCATTGATAGCGGTTTATTCGTTCTCATTTGCTCAGTCGAGGGCATTTGTAACTTTCGATTACATGAAAGTTGAACCTGCTAATGTTGCTGAATATTTAAATCTTGAGGGTGAAGTGTGGAAGCCCGTTCACAATGAGTTTCAAAACCGTGGGATGGAGGTTTCTTGGTCTTTATATATGGTAAGAGGAGCTGGTACGCAAAATCACTACAATTATGTTACAGTTAGTGTATATGATGGTTTGGGAAGCTTGGATAATGATGCTGCAAAGCTGAATGAAGTAGTCAGTAGCGTCTATTCTAATGAAGAAATTGAAGGATTCTGGAATAAAACATCCGCTGCACGTTTACATAATGGTCAAGATGTCTTTTTTGTTTATGATCAAGCCCTAAAGGGTAAAAATAGAGAATTATCCGCTTTTAGTTCTGGTAAAATAGGCCAGGATATAACTGTTACCTTCATGCAAACTCTTCCAGGGCAGGATGCTGTTGGACTTGAGTCGAAATGGTGGAAGCCTATCCATAAGGAAAGAATTAAGCGTAGAGTTGTTAATTCGTGGGAGGTTTTAACAAAGAGATTTGTATCTCTTGGACAAACAAAATTAGATCACGATTATGTTACTTGGGAGAATTATACTACTTTTTCTACGATAGATGACTCTTATAATAGTGATAAATTCACCAATGCGGTAAAAAAAGCTCATCCAGATGTTGATTTTAGTGAAGTTACTGAAGCAACAGTAAAATCAAGGGATATTCTTAGATCTGAGATCTGGGAACTTGTAGATCATCTTAATCAATAAACATCAAGCCCCGCCTAGCGGGGTTTTTTGTTTGTGGGACAAATCGGCGCCCATTCGCCGAGATGGCCAGGCGGGATGCCAACCTGTTACCAATCGTTCAGACTCTAGCGAAATAGGGAGTGACGCCTACGGCCGATAGGTCTCACGTCTTTCGCTCCTTCTTCCTTAGCGCAATAAAAAGGACAATTTTAGATTCTTCCTGAAAATACTTTTATTGATTATCAGATAAGAATTTCTTATACTTAACTAAGTTAACATTTAATAAGGTTAAGGAAATTGATAATCAACCATAGGATAGCTGAAAACAGTCGTATCCTTGCCCGCCTTGTCCATGACGTTTCAGAGCGTGATTACTTGAATCACGCATCTACATTACCGCTCTCAAGATCTCAGTTTGTAACGCTAAAAATTCTTCTGTATACGGGCCCTTTCACCATCGGTGATATAGCCAGTACCATCGGCATCAGCCGTGCCGCTGCCAGTAAGAATATAGATAAGCTGGTGAAAATGAAGCTGGTGCAGCGAAAAGAGGTGCCGACCGACAGGCGTTCAACAAGGGTCTCTATCCTTGCCGCTGGGGAAATCATTGTAGAATCGTATGACGCCAGAAGAAATGAGAAACAGCAAAAAATCCTATCTTCATTTACCGATAGAGAGAAAACACTTTTCAATAATTTGCTTGAAAAATACATCCGTGGTGCGCTACAACATGAGGGTAACTTTGATCTGATGTGCCTCATGTGCGGTGGTGAATATGATGAAGCATGTGTCATCAAGGATACCAGAGGATTGTGTTACTATAAGGACATTGCGAATGTTGATGAGACCAATGGGAAATCGATATAACGAAGGGGAAAGCCATGAAAAATGATGATACCTTTGCCGATATTTTTGAAGCGAGAGGTGTAAGCCGGCGTGATTTTGTGAAATTCTGCAGTCTTATGTCTGTCTATCTCGGAATTTCGCCCATGCTCGCCCCCAGAATCTTGAGGGCTATGGAGAACAAGCCGCGGATCCCGGTCATATGGCTGCACGGCTTGGAGTGCACCTGTTGCAGCGAATCCTTTATCCGTTCATCCCATCCCATAGCAGCGGATATTATCCTCAATATGATTTCCCTCGATTATGATGATACACTCAGCGCAGCCGCTGGTCATCAGTTAGAGGAAGTGCGCAAGCAGATCATGGAAGAATATAAGGGTCAATACATCCTTGCTGTTGAGGGAAACGCACCCGTAAAGGACGATGGTGTCTATTGCATGGTTAACGGTGATTCCTTTCTCAATGTTCTGAAGGAGACGGCGGAAGATGCCTATGCTGTCATAGCGTGGGGGTCATGCGCATCGTTCGGATGTGTTCAGAATGCCCGCCCCAATCCCACGGGTGCTACACCTGTCAGCAAGATAATTAAGGATAAGCCGGTTATTAATGTACCGGGCTGTCCACCTATCGCTGAAGTGATGACCGGTGTGATCACACACGTGCTCACTTTTGGAGCACTGCCTGAGCTTGATCGCCTGAAGAGACCGAAGGCGTTCTACGGCACGCGTATCCATGACAAGTGCTACCGGCGGCCGTTTTTCGATGCCGGCATGTTCGTGGAAAGCTTCGATGACGAAGGAGCGAAGAAGGGCTGGTGTCTGTACAAGATGGGTTGTAAGGGGCCGACGACCTTCAACTCCTGTTCAACCGTTAAGTGGAACGAGGGGACCAGTTATCCCATTCAGGCCGGCTATCCTTGCCTCGGCTGTTCCGAGCCTGGTTTCTGGGACAATGGGCCGTTCTACACCCGTCTGGCAGACGTCGATTTTCTCGGCACGAATGCCAATGCCAATAAGATTGGTATGGTAGCTACGGGTGTTGCTGCTGCTGGAATGGCAGCACACGCCATTGGAACAGCAATTAAACAGCAGCAGAAAGAAACAGAAACCACCGAAACAGAGGAGGGCTAAATCATGGCCAGACGAATCGTTGTTGATCCTATCCCGAGGATTGAAGGGCATCTGCGGATTGAAGCCGTCCTGGACGAAAATAACACCATAAGCGATGCTTACAGCAGTGGCACCATGTGGCGTGGTCTGGAGATCATTCTGAAAGGCCGTGATCCCAGAGATGCGTGGGCATTTACGCAGCGAATCTGCGGTGTCTGCACAACTGTCCATGCTCTCGCCTCAATTCGGTGTGTGGAGGATGCCATTGATGCTGAAATACCACCCAATGCGCGCATCATCCGTAACCTGATGAATGCCACACAGCAGACGCAAGACCATCTCATCCACTTTTACCATCTCCACGCTCTTGACTGGGTGGATGTTGTTTCAGCACTAAGTGCCGATCCGAAAGCGACATCCGAGCTGGCTCAAGCTGTCAGCCCATCCTGGCCGAAGTCATCTGTGGGTTACTTCAAAGATCTGAAGGCCACGCTAACATCGTTTGTCGAAAGCGGCCAGCTGGGCATCTTTTCTAATGCGTATTGGGGTCACAAGGGTTACCTCTTGCCGCCTGAGGCGAATCTGATGGCGGTGGCACACTATCTGGAAGCGCTCGATTTTCAGAAAGAGATTGTGAAGATACACGCCATCTTCGGCGGCAAAAATCCCCATCCGAACTACCTGGTGGGCGGGATGGCTTGTGCCATTGATCCTAACAGTGATACTGCGATCAATATCGAACAGCTGAACCGGGTGAAGAAAATCGTCGATGATACTAACACCTTCATTGATCAGGTCTACATTCCTGATCTGATTGCCATTGCCGGTTTTTATAAAGGGTGGCTGTACGGCGGCGGTTTGGGAAACTACCTGTCTTATGGTGATTTTCCAGAGTCTCACGTAGAAGATACAGATTCTTTGCTCTGGCCGAGAGGCGCCATACTCAACAAGGATCTGAGCACGGTGCATGAGGTAGAC
Organism: Candidatus Neomarinimicrobiota bacterium; assembly: GCA_030743815.1. Lineage (NCBI taxonomy): Bacteria > Pseudomonadati > Fidelibacterota > Fidelibacterota bacterium. The sequence continues at coordinate 3,861 of JASLRT010000041.1, forward strand.
CCCAGGGATGCTATGCAGGTTAGAGAGGAAGTGACACATTCCTGGTATGCCTATGCTGGAGGTGACGATCAGCCACTCCATCCGTGGGAGGGTGAAACCGTACCGAAGCCTGAGGCTGTGCCCAAGATGCCGTATAAATATCTGGACACAGATGAAAAATACAGTTGGCTAAAGACACCCCGATGGAATGATAATCCGATGGAGGTAGGCCCGCTGTCGCGAGTTCTCATTGCCTACGCTAAGGGCGATGACATGATCGTGGACACTGTGAACCACGTCCTGAAAACGCTTGACGTTCCAGTAGGAGCACTTTTTTCCACTCTCGGACGTACAGCCGCCCGCGGTATTGAGTGCAAACAGACAGCCGGGTTCATGAATCACTTCTACGATCAGCTGGTGGCGAATGTCAAAGCGGGTGATCATCAGGTGTTCAACGATGAGAAGTGGAACCCGGATAGGTGGCCTGCAGACTGTAAGGGGTTCGGATACACGGAGGCTCCCCGGGGAGCGCTAGGTCATTGGATTCATATCAAAGATGGGAAAATCGAGGATTACCAGATTGTAGTGCCATCTACCTGGAACGCCTCGCCGCGGGACAGTAAGGGCCGTTCTGGTGCTTATGAAGCTGCTCTGAAAGATACGCCAATGGCCGATCCGGAACAGCCGGTGGAAATTCTGAGGACGGTGCATTCCTTTGATCCTTGCCTGGCGTGCGCCGCTCACATTGTGGACATTAACGGCAATGAGATAACTACTGTCCAAGTAAGCTGATGGGGTTGACTATGCATAAGACAATCGAGGAACAATACGTTTGGCGCTTGCCGGTCCGTTTTTATCATTGGCTTAACGCCATCTGTGTTACACTCCTATTTATCACAGGTCTGTATATTGCGTCTCCGGTCCTGAGTCCTTCAATTGGCGAAGCAGTCTGGTATCACAAGATGGCTTGGTTCCGTTATGTTCATTTCGGCACCGCTTTTATCTTTGCGGCCAATTTCATGTTTCGCCTTTACTGGTCTCTTTTTGGGAATGATCCTTACGGACGCTTTGGAGGCTTTAGACCGTGGAGACCTGAGTGGTGGGGTCAGCCGTTTAAGGATCAACTTGCTAGCTACCTGTTTATCAGGAAGGAAGAGCCGAACTATTGCGGGCACAATCCAGTAGCAGCCCTGACCCACTTTCTCTTCGTCTTCTGTGGCTCGTTGTTTATGGTCTTAACCGGATTCGCCATGTATGGCGAAAACAACCCTGGTGGATTTCTAGACACAACCTTTGGATGGATGGTACTCGTGTTCGGAAGCAGTCAGAGCATGCACACGATGCACCATCTGGTGGCGTGGGTCTTTCCCGTCTATCTCGTTCTTCACCTCTATGCTGTGATTCGGCACGACATCGTCGATCGCTCGAGTGTGACATCGTCTATTATTACTGGCTATAAACACCGGGTTGAAGAGTGCCCGGAATTGGAATAGCTGGTCAAGGGCGACAGGTAGGACCGCGAGGTATATAGTATGTAGTATGTAGTGAATCTCGCCGTTGCAAAATGTGGGATTCAAAATGGTTGCCAGTAGCAAGTGGTGAAAATCAACGTCTTAGGGCTAGGCAACGTTCTCCATACTGATGAAGGCTTTGGTGTGGAAGCTGTCAAGCGACTTGAAGCCGCTACTGGTTTCGATGAAACAGTGGAGTTCATAGACGGAGGAACCCAGGGGATATATCTCCTCGACTTTGTGACTTCGCCAGACCGCCTGCTGATCTTCGATGCGGTGATTCCCAAGGAGAGTGAGGTAAAGGTCTATCTCTATGGCGGTGATGAGTTGCCGGCTTTTGTGCAACAGAAGATGTCTGCCCATCAGACGGGGCTCAGCGATCTACTCTCGCTGGCAAAGTTGCGCGGTGAGACACCCGAGGAAATCGTCCTGATCGGTATTCCGCCTCAGGACTTAAATATGCACGTCGGACTGAGCCCCGAGGTTGAAGCTATGATGCCTGAAGCGGTGGCGATGGGAGAGGAGGTCATTCAAAAGTGGCTGGCTGAGGAGAAGGCGTGAGTACACTGGGAATCATAGTATTGGTTATAGTTTCGGTTCTGCTGGGATTCTTCATCAATTCCGTGATTTACTATGCCAAGCAGGGGATGAAAGTTGGTGCTCCTGCGCCGGCATTTTCGGCAAAGCTTCTGGATGGAACTCGAATCAGCCAGACAGACTGGGATCGCCCTTCACGCCCGTTATTGCTCTGTTTTATGTCTCCGCGCTGTGTCGCCTGCCGCCGGCTCGCGCCCTTTCTCAACGGACTGAACCGCGAATACCCTGATGCTGACTTAGACGTGCTGATTCTGGGGATCAACGGCAGCCGGGCCGATTTCAAGAGGTGGCGGGACTCCCTGAGTCTAAACCTTCAGGTAGCGGTAGATGAAGATGGAACGACCAGGCAGCGATATTCTGTCTATTCCTTGCCGGCTGGATTCCTCATCTCAGCGGGAGGAGTTGTGAAACAGACATACAGAGGCTATCGGGCCGGTGACGACGAGATGTTCGAAGCGTTGTTTCGAGAAAGAACGGTAACATCAGCAGCGCGCAAACCCGCGGTTCCTGTTTCCTGATCAACTTCTTGTTCCGGAGAGAGATATTCGCTATGAATTCACCAAGAGAGGATAAGCTCTGTAAAGCAGAATCAGGAAGACGATGGAATTGATCACGTGGGCACCAAAGCACGGTCGGCAGGCAACCTTCAGCAGATAGAGCCCCCAAGCAAGGTAAATGCTGTAGGCAAACGCCAGCAAGACTATAATGAAAAGAACACCGGTGTCGGGTATCCCCAACGTGTTGCTGGATAGAACAGTCAGTCCCAAAGCCGGGTAATACCAAAGTCCCCAGAAAGCGTTTGAGCGGCCGAAGGTGGAACCGAAACTGGACTCCACGATCTCATCGCATCGACAGTCCATCATCTGCAACATTCTTGGCATCCACCAGACAGCTTCCTGTGACTTCTGGTGATGCACGCGGTGGAAGTAGAAAGAGGTCAGCCACCCTACTGATGCAGAAGCAAGCAGGATAATAATCAGTGCGCTTTCCAGGTCCACAATTGCCGCCTAAAAACCAAACAGTTTTATTGACGGTCCTGAGATGGTGATAATGATACCCGCCAAGGCATAGGCGTATTTTTTAATAGACTCAGTCTCATTTCTATCAGTCCAAGGATTACCGACCTTAGCACGTGCCCCATACCGCACAGGAATGTGACAAAGGTTATCTTCCGCAATGACCACGACCGGGCCCGGCTGATCATGATAAAAGGCAGGTAGTGGTCCGGGCCGATCAATGTATGGATAAAACCAATTAAGGCAGCGGTGATCAGCAGAATATGGTGTCCATCGCCCTAACAGATCCTGGGCAGCTGTTCGCCCACGGGCATATCCACGATGCGCTGGGCGCCGAGACCTGTTTTCATGGTCACAATCCCGGGATGTCCGGAAACCACTTCACCGATAATAACCGCATCTTTGCCGAATTCATGTTTCTGCATGGTTGCCAGAACTGACTTTGCTGCCTGCGGGGCCACTACGGCGATCAGCTTCCCTTCGTTGGCCACATAGAGTGGATCTATCCCCAGCACTTCACAGGCGCCCTGTACTTCCGGGCGGACGGGAATTTTTTCACCGTAAATTTCGATACCCAGGCTGGACTGGCCGGCAAATTCATTCAGCGTCGTAGCAGCGCCGCCGCGAGTTGGATCACGCATGGCATGGATCTCATCCGATGTTTTGAGCATGGACTTCACCAGCCCGTTCAGGGCAGCAGTGTCGCTTTTTACCTGGGTCTGGAATGACAACCCTTCCCGGCTGGTCATCACCGCCATACCGTGGTCGGCCAGCGTCCCGGAAAGTATGATTTTATCACCTTCCAGTAGGTTACCGGCGGAAAGGTTCAGGTCATGATTTAGAACACCGATGCCTGTTGTATTAATGAAAATCTTGTCCGCGCTACCCTTATTTACGACTTTGGTATCGCCGGTGACAATGGTTATGTTGGCCTTTTTCGCCGCTGCTTCCATGCTCACCAGAATCCGGTGAAGCAATTCCATGGGCAAGCCTTCTTCCAGGATGAAGCCGACACTTAAATACAGCGGTTCAGCGCCGCACATGGCCACATCGTTCACCGTGCCGTTGATGGCCAGTTCACCGATAGTGCCGCCGGGAAAGAAAATGGGATCCACCACAAAGGTATCGGTGGAAAAGGAAAGCCGTTTCCCGGGAAATTCCAGCACCGCCTGATCTTCCAGGGCGTCCAGGGTTTTATTACTAAACCGGGACAGAAAGAGCATTTCGATGAGCTGGCTGGACAATTTACCGCCAGCACCATGGGCCAGTTGGACAGTATCGTGATCCATGATCGGCAGAGGGCAGGAAAGGTTTTCAATATCCATCTGTTTCGTCACTTTTTAAATCCCCCTTTTTGAAAAGGGGGACTGCTGTAAGATTTATCACTGGAGCGCATTTTGATTATTGGTTTCATTTTTCAAAATCCACTAAGTTTTTGTTTATATTAAAGTTATAAGTTTCCCACTCTTTGGTATTTGAAATACGCCGAGCAGGCCCCTTCACTGGAGACCATCGTCGCGCCCAACGGATGGGTTGGTGTGCATTCTTTTCCAAATGCAGGACATTCATGCGGTTTTTTCAATCCCTGCATGATCACACCGCTGATACACAGTTCCGATTCCTGGGTATGGATATCGCCTACTGCAAACTTGAGTTCGGCATCAAATGCACGGTAGGAATCCTTGATTTTCAAACCGCTGGACGGGATCTCACCAATGCCGCGCCATTTCCGGTTTGATACTTCAAAAACGGTTGAAACCAAATCCTGGGCCGGGCGGTTGCCTTCCCGTTTGACGGAACGCAAATACTGGTTTTCCACCTCATGGCGGCCCGCTTCCAGCTGCTTCACCACCATCAGGATGCCTTCCAGGACGTCCACTGGTTCGAATCCTGTGGCCACGATGGGGACGGCATATTTTTCGGCAATGGGCTCGTATTCTTCCAGTCCCATGACGGTGCAGACATGTCCGGCGGCCAGGTATCCCTGCACCCGGTTTTTCGGGGAAGACAACAGTGCTTCCATGGCCGGCGGAACAAGTACATGACTCACGAGCTGACTGTAATTGGCGAGATTCTCCTTGGCAGCCTGATGAATTGCCATGGCGTTCCCAGGGGCTGTTGTTTCGAAACCGACGGCGAAGAAAACCACTTCCCGCTCGGCGTTTTCCCCGGCGATCTTGACCGATTCCAGCGGGGAGTAGACCGTTCTCACGTCGCCCCCTTCAGACTTCACCATGAGCAAGTCCTTCTCCGATCCAGGCACACGAAGCATATCGCCAAAGCTGGTGAAGATTACTTCCGGCCGCGATGCGATTGCTATCGCCTGATCGATAATTTCGAGGGGTGTGACGCATACGGGACAGCCGGGACCGTGAACGAGCTCAATCTCCTTCGGCAAGAGCTGATCAATCCCGTTCTTGATAATGGAATGAGTCTGTCCGCCACACACCTCCATCAGTACCCATGGTCGGGTTACGGTTTCCCTGATCTGTGCCAAAACTGTTCTGGCTACTTCTGGATTTCTGAATTCATCGAGATACTTCATCTAAGCCTTACCTTCATCAGTTGCATCCTGATCCACAGGATTGCCGAAAATATCAACCCCTTCTTCTGCAGCGGCGTCTATAAATTCGTTCCATACTTCATATGTTTTCATCGCCTCTTCTTCATTGATGATGGAAATGCCAAAACCGGCGTGGACGACAGTGTATTGCCCTACGGCAATATCGGGAACGTATTCGAGACACGCCTTGTTAATCGTACCGGCGTAATCAATCTTCCCCATCTGAAGACCATTTTCCTCAAAGATTTCAATTACCTTTCCCGGGATTCCTAGACACATAGCTTCTCCTACTGTTTAAGATAGTTTCTCCCAATGATCGCCTGTCCAAGTGCCAGCCCGCCGTCATTTGTCGGGACCTGAGAATGAGTGAAGACGTTCAACTCTTCGCGTTTCAGTACGGGAATCAACCCCTCGAAAAGTAACTCATTCTGGAATACACCGCCACTGAGAACTACATCTTTGATGTCGCGCTCGTCACTGGCCTGTTTTGTGATCTTTCTGAAAATCTCGATGAGTGTCCCATGAAACCGCCGGCTTATGGCGGAGAGTGACTCACCGTCAAGGACGGCATTTACCATCGCATGGATGATGGGTGCGATCAGTAACTCTTTGTGATCATCAAAATCTATAATTCTGAACTCAAACGGTTCATCTGTCTGACCTCCTGCCGCCTGCATGAATTCAATAGCCGCCTGTCCTTCATAGCGGATCGTCTGCCGACCACCACACATGGCAGCTGCTGCATCGAACAGCCGTCCACAACTGGACGTCTGAATGCAGTTCACATCTTTTGAAACCATTTCAATGATCGGTTCAATTTCGTGCTTTTCCATAAATGGAAGTTCCGGGATTTCGCCATCGAACGCTTTGTACAGATAACCGGCAGCGGTGCGCCACGGCGCCTTAATAGCCGCGTCTCCGCCGGGAAGTGGCATGGGCTGCAAGTGGGCGTACCGTTCAAACCCGCTGTAATCACCGATCAATATTTCGCCTCCCCAGATGGTCTCGTCCGTGCCGTAGCCCGTACCGTCCATAATGATGCCGATGACCGGTCCGGAGAACCTGTTTTCTACCATGCACGAAGCCAGATGGGCGTAATGGTGCTGAACGCCCAGAACGGGAATTTCCTTCTGTTCCAGCGTCCACCGTGTAGAGAGATAGCTTGGGTGCAGATCGTAAACGATCAGTTCCGGCTCTGTCTCAAAGATTCGTTCGAGATGTTCCACGGTCATCTGGAAGAAGTTGTACGCTTCCAGATTTTCAAGATCACCGATATGCTGGCTCAGGAAGGCGTGATCATCCTTCAGAAGACAGATGGTGTTTTTTAGCTCGCCGCCAACAGCCAGGACGGGAGGACCGCCGCTATTGATGAACACGGGACGGGGAGCAAAGCCGCGGCTGCGGCGGATCTGTCTCAGAGAGCCATCGAGAAAAATCACTACTGAATCGTCACTGCGCAAGTAGATGTCCCTATTGTGAATGAGGCGGTAGTCGGCGATCTTTTCCAGTCGCTGGAACGCCTCATCGTTATCGATGCAGATAGGCTCTTCGCTGTAGTTGGCGCTGGTCATGACTAGGGCGGCAAAGCCGTAATCCATGAGCAAGTGGTGAAGTGGGGTGTAAGGCAGCATGACGCCAAAGCGGTCATTGTCCAATGCTACCGATTGCGCCAGACCGTTGTCATGTCTCTTTGGCATCAGAACGATGGGCGTCTGTTGAGACGATAGAATTCTCTCCTCTTCCGCCGTGACACAGCAGATTGACTGCGCACTCTCCAAGTTTTTCACCATTACAGCCAGCGGTTTTTCTTCGCGTCCTTTCCTACGGCGGAGTTCCTGGATCGCCTTCTCATTTGTGGCATCAACAGCCAGGTGGAAACCACCCAAGCCTTTGATGGCAATTATGTGTCCGCTCATGAGCAGAGAGACCGTTTCTGCGATGGGATCATCCGCCCGGACTTCCCGGCCGCCAGAATCGTGAAGCGACACATGAGGCCCACACTTGGGGCAGGCATTTGGCTGGGCGTGAAAGCGGCGGTTGGTAGGGTCGTCGTACTCTTTCTGGCAGGCAGGACACATCGTAAACTCCCGCATTGATGTGAACGGCCGGTCGTAGGGGATGTTCTCAATGATGGTGTAGCGGGGACCGCAGTTGGTGCAGTTGATGAAAGGATAGCGATAGCGGCGGTCCTCTGGATCGAAGAGCTCGGTAAGGCAGTCATCGCAGACGGCGACGTCAGGTGAAATCAGTGTTGCCACGGCTTCGCTACCTTCTGACGGCTGGATGACAAACGCTGTATCGCAATTCGAACGTATCGATTCAGATTCAATATTCGTAATAACAGAGAGGGGAGGGGCTTTTGTCTGCAATTGGTTTAGAAAGTGATCAACCGCTGGCTGGGATCCTTCGATTTCGATTTCCACCCCGGAGGACGTGTTCGTAACAAAACCGGTTAGCCCAGCCTCTACAGCCAGATTATAGACGAAAGGGCGAAAACCGACGCCTTGGACGATTCCGTTGATAAGAATGCGCTGTCGTGTCGTGTCGTTGGTGGCCGTCACGGCATAAGAGGCATCGAAGCGCTATCCCCCCCCGCTGGCTGCTGCTTTAGATAACTTCGAGACAGAGGAACGAATCCACTCAAACCACTGCTCCAGTCCATCTCCAGTCTTGGCGGAAACTTCAAGAAACCCCAGATGGTGGTTGACTTGCAGTGCGTATTCTTTGCACCGTTCCATATCAAAGTCGACATAGGGAAGCAGATCTATCTTGTTGATGATGCACAGGTCCGACACGCTGAACATGGTGGGGTATTTATGCGGTTTATCATCTCCCTCTGTGGTGCTGATGATGACGATCTTGTGTGCTTCACCCAGATCAAACAGGGCCGGACAGACAAGATTGCCGACGTTCTCAATCAGGAGAAGAGATTGTTCTTTAAGGGTAAGCTTTTTCATAGCGCGGTTGATCATCGATGCATCAAGATGGCACCCGGTACCGGTGTTTACCTGAACCACTGGCACGCCTGTAGCCTCGATACGGCTGGCGTCTCGCATCGATTGCTGATCGCCCTCAATGACGGTAATCGGGTGCTTGTCCTTCAGCAATTCGATCGTCCGTTCCAGAAGTGTAGTCTTACCCGATCCCGGTGAGCTCACCAGATTAAAAGTAAGTATCTTCTTGGCTTCGAAAAAACCACGGTTCCTTTCCGCAATCAGATTGTTCTTGGAAAGGATGTCCTCTTCAACTTTGATGGTACGGCTGTGATCGTGTGAGTGACCGTGGTCGTGAGGGTGATCATGTGGATGCTCGTAGTGAGCTTCTTCCGGTGTAGTTATAGTGACACCTTCTTCCGGTTGGCCGCAGCCGCATGTTTCGCACATGTTACCTTCTCCTCTAATCTACCAGAACACTCTTAACCGTCAGTTCTTTACCCTGAGTGATATCAATCTTGAATCCACCACACACTGGGCAAGAGGGCAGATAACCATCTATCTCACAATCCTGTTGACAATTGTGACATCTCCCCTTGGCGGGAATCGAAACAATATCAAGCCGTGCGTCTTGCGCAAGAGTGCCTTTGCAAGCAGCGTCGAAACAGAATTCCAGAGAATCGATGACAACGCCGGCGAGTACGCCGATTTCCACCTCAATCTCACTGACTTTGTGTGCCTGGTTGTTTGTCGCCGTCTTTGAAGCGATATCTACGATACTGAGGGCGATGGACATTTCATGCATGAAAACAGACCTCCGTGTCCGAATATAAGCTTTCTACTGGTTAATCGCAAATATATACGGGAACGTCCTTTTTGGAGATGATGGCTTCGGTCCTGAGGTGGTAGAGTATTTCCAGGAAAACTACAAGATTCCACTTGGGGCTCATGTTGTAAATGCCGGTTTGAGCGTGTGAGAGAATATTAGATGCTATGAGTTGAGGTAAATACTCAAAGCGAAAGTGAAACAGGACATTTCGGAGTAATCGTTTTTACTATGACGAATTAAGGCTTTTGTATTGCTTGATCAGTCGGCCTTTTTTCACGTCTTTCGTTCTTTCTTCCGCGCTGCAGGGAATAGGACGTTATTGAGAATCAGCCGATAGCCCGGTGAATTGCGGTGCAGGGAGAGGTCGGTGGGAGGATCACCCACGAAGTGCTGGTAGTCCTCGGGGTCGTGCCCGCCCAGGAAGGTAAACGTGCCGCGCCCGAAATTGCCGTGAATGTACTTGACCTGCTCCTCTTCCTCCACTTCGCCCATGATCAGTATGTGTTGTTTAATGGTACTGCGCCGGAATCCTGTCGTCTGTCCCATAAATCCTTTGATCACTGCTACGTGATTCTGCGTCAGCATGGCGGGGACGGGATCGTACTTTGCCGAAAACTCAAAGAGGGTGAAGTAGTCGGCTTCGGCGCCGCGGGTGATAGGTCGGTCGCTCGACGGAATATCGATGTTCGAGAATTCGTAGATAAAGGGATCGGTGATGATCTCAAACTCGTGGAAGGCAAAAGATCTGGTAAAATCCAGTTTTTGCTGACTCTTTAGATCTGCCGGTGTGCCATCGAAAACACTTTCAACAATATCGACTTCCTCGGCCGCCAGAGCAATATCATACGAATCGGTAGCCGAGCACATGGCAAAGAGGAATCCACCCTGCCCCACATAGTTCTTTATTTTTAAAGCGACGGCCTTTTTCTCCTCACTGACGGTAGGAAAGCCGAGTCGTTGCGCCATCGCTTCAAACTCTTCCTGCTGCTGAACGTACCACGGCGCGTTGTGATAATTGCGGTAGAACTTGCCGTACTGTCCCGTGAAATCTTCGTGATGCAAATGCAGCCAGTCGTACTTGTCCAGATGACCGAGAAACACCTCTTCATCCCACAGAGTCTCGTAATCGACTTCAGCATATGTCAGCGCCAGTGTAACGGCGTCGTCCCACGGCTGCCTGTTAGGCGGCGTGTAGATCGCAATCTTCGGTGTCTTTTCCAAGAGGACTATTTCCATATTGTTGGCATCTATCTTAGTGTAGGTGGCAAGAACGGCGTCGTCGGAGATAACTTCCGCAGTGACGCCTCGCACACGGCACTCCTTGAGAATGGAAGGATTATGTTCTAGCATGAAGGAACCGCCGCGGAAGTTGAGCAGCCATTCCACGTTGATATCATGAGTAAGAATCCAGTAGGCTATACCGTACGCTTTCAGATGGTCTTTCTGAGCAAGGTCCATGGGGATCAGGATTCGTTCACCGGAGCTTGATGCGCAGACAATCAGGAATGTCAGTATCAGTCGTTTCAATTCAGGTCCGTCTCACTTTGAATCTGCCTGATTCTGTACCTGACCGGTTCCACGAGGACGCTTTCGGGATAAGTTTCGAGAACCGTCAGGTACCATTGGACGGCTTCCTGCGGCTTGTTCAGTTCGCGGTCGTAGATTTCGCCAATGGCGACAGTGGCCAGGTCACCTACTGGCGAATCTTGCAGTGCCATGAAGTCTGTGATGGCTGCGTCCGTACTCCCCAGCATGCGGCTGATCATCGCCTTTCTGAAGGTTGCCTCCGCCACGATGGGTGCTTGCGGATAGTTGTGTGAAACTTCCGCAAAGATCAGCTGAGCCTCAGCCAGCTTTGCCTGCTTCATAGCCCGTTCGCCTCTCAGATAACCGCGGAATGCTTTCCTTTCCTCTTCAGAAGCACGCACATAGTTTTCCTCCACAAACCCTTTAAGTTCGAGAGCATCGTTAAAACTGGCATCGGCGACATCCATCATTTCAATAAGATTATCCAGATTTGCAAGTGCCGTGTCTGTTTCGCCTGCCAGGAAAAGAACGTAGCATTGCTTCATGAGATACACCTGTTGATCCTCCGCTGAGGGTGTCTGGGTGAGCTGGCGCTCAAAGAATCTGCCCGCTTCATTCATATCTCCCTTAGCTACAATAACATCACCCACGCGGGTCGTAGCATCCCGCCGCAAATTGTTGTCCCTGGAGAGGGTCCTCGCTGCCTCGAAAGAGGAGAGAGCACCGTCAAAATCCTGCGTGATGCGATACTTGATTTCACCGAGTCGGTAGTGAACCTGGGGTGAAAAGGAACTCTGTGGCAGTGCCGTAAGAATTGAATCGTACAACGTAGATGTCTCTTCAAGGGGGAGAATGTCGGTGGAATTAAGTCTGTAGAAATGATCCTCAAAGAAGAGGTTATTAGGGAAGTAAACGGCTAACGGCTGGTATCCAATTTCGGGGACGATCTGTTTTTCATAGGTGAGGGCAAGTCCGTAAAGCGCTCTGCCGGTAAGCTTGCTATAGCGTGAGGCGCTGCGGGCGGTTCTATTCTCGGAGATAGTCTGGAGGATGGCGGAAAAGGCGTCCAGTGCAAGGGGCAGCTGGTTCTCTTTTCTCAGATTGTCCGCGAATTTGAGCCAGCGGTCAAGATCGTCATCAGATTGCAGACCTAACGCCTGATGATGATCGAATGCGCTGTCGTACCTGCCGATCTTGAAAAGTAAGTCACTGTGCAGCAGCAGGATGACTTCTCTGTTCTCATCTATTCGCACCGTCAATCTTGCTTCTATGAAAGGCACGCTCTCTTCCTGATCCGACAGTCGTAATAGGTAGTTGGAAATGGTAGGTACTTGCCTTGGATGATAGATTGCATAAGTGATGAATTCGTCCGTTGCCTTCTCATAATCCTGCAGTCGCGCATAAACAGTACCCAGTTCCAGCGAGAAGAAAGAGGGGTCATTGAACTGTTGTCTCCCTTTCTCCACCAGATCGTTAACCTGTTCTTCCATCTGATGTTTTAGGTACATCTGCAAGAGCACCTGGTAGGCTATCTTAGAATTTGAGTGTTGATGCAGCACATTGTCCCAGTACTCGAAGGCTGACTTCTCTTTACCCTGGTTGAGGAACAGTTCGCCCAGCTCCGCGTGACTCTGAATATCGTTGGGGAAGTGAGTCAGCCGCTCACGGATGAGCGTCTCCAGTTTATCAAAGGTTCGCAAACGGCTGAACATCGATTTCAGCTGAAGATAGACGCGGGTATCCCTTGGGTTTTCCTTGAGAAGCTCGAGATACAGTTCCTCGGCCTCCTCATACTGTTCAAGCCGCTCAAGGCGGACAGCTAACTTAAAGGCGTCCTGGTGCTCCATCAGCAGCAAGTTTGTGGCATTCTGAGCGGACGTTATCTCGATGGCCGCAAGAATGAGAGAGAAAACGAGGCATCTACTCATTTTGATCGCTTTCCCTTACTTCAGGCACTTCTACAAGAGTGTTGAAATAGGTCCTAATCATTTCCTGGTAGTCCCGTGAATAGCCGGCTTTCAGTGCGAGACTGAGCGCCTCCATGGCGAGATTCCTTCTCTGTCCCAGATCAGAAGGCAGGCCGGAGGGTCCTTCGCGGTCGATATCCACTGCCGTTGTCCCCTTTCGCTTCTCCGAAAAGTCTCTCTGTTTCATCGATCGCTGGGAGTCAAGCATTCTGGAAAGAATCTTTTGCTGGCGTTCCACGGTGCGCCGATCAACCTTGTTCAACTGAAAATCTTTAATGACTTCATCCATCTCCTCCGCGATTCCGCTGAGGGATTCGGTTCCCCGGCTCGATCCACGCATCTCTCTCATCAGCTGTTCCAGTGATTTTTTGAGCTGCTCCTGCTGACGCTGAAGTCTCTGACGCATCTGTTCCTGGGCGAAGGCGGCCATCTGCCCCAAGGCCAGTTGCAGCGACAGGTCGTTAATACCTTTTTGCTGACCGGCCATCTGCCGCATCCGCTCCATGAACTGTTCCAAGCCGGCTGCCGAGCCTGATTGCTCTATCGCGTTGATGGCGGCCAGTGTAGCGAGAGCGGCCTCATTCAGAGCAGAGACCGTCGTTCCCTGGCTCTCCACGGCTGCCCTGCCGTTTCTCTCCTCCAGCTTGGTGAGCGATTCATTCATTCCTGCTGTTGCGCGTCCGATGGCTTTGCCCATTTCAGGCGAGACTGCAAAAGTTTCGCTGGAGAGCTGCATAAGGGCGCCGATCAGTTGAGAAAGTTGATCCCGCAACAGTTGCTGGCGGTTTGCCATTTTGCCGAGACGGGGACTGTTTCGCGGCAGGTTCTTGGTCTCCTGCTGAAGTTCCTCCTGCTCCTTGGAGATATACAAGGTGTTTTGCAGTGCCTTCTCAAACTTTGCCACCATCGCTTCAACTGTTTCGCCACGAAACGACTCCCGAATATTAGTGATATCGGTGGTCATTCGGTTCAGGTTTTCGGCGCCTTGTATAGCCGATTGTGACCCCTTTTTCATTTCGTCGCGTCTCAACTGTCGTGATGCAGCCTTCAACTCACGGGAGGTCTCATCAGCTACGTATGACTGGGCCAGTTCTTCCAGTTCATCTGAGGGCATTCTTGCGAACGGCTCCATATCACGCGCTGCATCGCTCATCAGTTCCTTGATGTTCTCGAACTCCTGGCTGTTGCGTAACTGTTCCTCAGCAAGGTTCTGGGACTCACCCCGGTTTGTATCCTCTAAGGTTCTTTGGGCCAGGTTCTCTTGCCTCTCAGTGAGCAGTTCCATTCTGGATACCAGTTCATCGATTTTTTGCTCCGCCTGGATCCGTTTAAAGATGTCTATAAACCGATCAAGCTGACGTTCAACAGCAGTGGTGTTCAACCGAAAATCTTCAAGTGCCTGTAGAAGCTGTTCCGGCGTCACTTCTGTCGTCGCTTCCTGCAGCTGTTCCATCGCTTGTAGAAGCTCAGGAGTCAGCACATCCTGAAGCAGTTCATTCAGATTTCTGAATTTCTCGATCAGATCGGGAGAGAACAGTTCGTGTTTATCGGACTGTTCAGCAATTTTCTGCAGTGCCTCTTGGAGAGACTGAATTTGCTCAAGTTTTTCCTGCACCGTTTCGATGGACTTCTTCACACTTTGCTGCTGTTCCCAGTTCAATTTTTCCTGCTTCAGCGCTTCCAGTTCGATAGACTCCAGTACTTCATCAATCCTCTTCAATTCTTGCTGAATCTGCCGCGCATCTTCTTCAACGGACTCTTCCTGTTCCAGAGTTCTGGCATAGAGATCAGTAAGTGACGGAAATCTGGCAGTCAATGTGGGTGAGACAGCTTTCTTCGGTCCCGAGACTTCATCGTTGTCGTAGAGTTCAATATGGAATTCAAGTTCGTCCTCTGGCATGAGATTGAGACTGCTCACGTCCCAGATGGTGTAGACATCTTGGGAAGTTTCCTCCTTGGAGAAGGAATGGATGCTGTGGATACTCACAAGGTCGCGGGATTGTGTTGCGGAACCTGTTGACAGGTAGTCCGGGTGACGTGTTTCATAGACGATCTGCAGGTTGGAGAAACCGAAATCATCTTCAATATGCAAATGCACCGGAACTGTAAAATCACTGCCTAGCTCTGTATAGTCTTCAGGCAGGAGAACTTCCAGCGTCGGCGGCACATCCTCCAAGGCGATGAGGTGATACTCGATAGGATCCAGGTTACCGATCCCGCGGCCGTCAAAAATGTAGGTTGAGAATGTTCGATCTTCCATCAGAGATAGTCTTCCTGTGGCCCGGTTCCTCGTGACGGTCAAATCACTCTTTTGGCCAAACCCGGCCTCTTCTGCTTTAGAGAATTCCAGGTAAGCTCGCGAAAGTGGTTTATCTGACTTGAGTTCGATCTCCACTCCCGAACCTTTGAATCCGCGTATTTCCGCAATGTTGCCACCTTGCACAGAGGCCTCCAGACCTGTGTATGCAGGTGGATTGATGGTGACAGCAAACTGTTCAATGGTCGGCCGGTCGATAACAGTTATCCTGTAATGAGGAGAAGTAATCTCATCCCACGGCTGCCAGAAGTGAGTCGCCTTTACGTAAGCACGGTAGCGAAGATTTTGAAAGATATCCTGCAGTTCGTGCCGGTATGAACCATCTTCGGATGGAAACAGTTCTGTCACTTCCCTTTTTTCAGGTGCAACTACCTCTACCATGAGGTGATCGGTCACTTTGTGATCTCCCGTGGTTCTGAATGCGATAACAGCATTGTCGCCACCCATGAGTGCCAGATCGCCAACCTCACTTTTTATCTGGAAGGGGAGTGGAACAGAGAAGGTAGTTCGTGGATGAATCCACCGCCTTGCCGATCCAATGAACTCAGGCAGGAAGGCTAGTGCTGCAACAAGGGATAGCACCACCACTGCGGTCGCAGGCTGCCAGAGTTTGCGCGCGAATGTATTGGACAGAACAGAAAGCGGGTCGAGAGTCTCCAGCCTGGTTAATATGCGGGAGATGAAGTCCGAAGCGAGATCGCTGGAAAACGGTTCAGCTTGAGTGAGAGAATCCTCCAACTGATAGGCATTGAGTACCTTGTCTTGCTTCTCAAAGGCTTGCGTACCAACTTGCAAAGCACATTTCTCAATAGAGTATCTGGAGACCCCGTTCATCTTAATCAAAGTAGTGAGGATTAAAGCTGCAGCCGCAACACCGATAAAAATTATTAGTCCGCTGATCCAGAAGCCGTAGCGGATAGGGGCAGGAAGCCAAAAGAGAGCCTCCAGCGCCAGGAGTGAAACGACTGCCACCACCGCAACTGGTATAAGTATCCAGGCTGATGCCACCAGATCGTTCCTGATGAGCCGGCGCTGGAAAGGTTTCAGTTTTGTAGCGATCCTGTTCATAGCTACTGGGTCAAGGCGTAAAAGAAGATGTTGGTTCCCATTTTCATTGCTGCCAGATGTTTCTCTTCCGGATCACTGTGAACGGATGGGTCTTCCCAGCCGTCGCCAAGATCGGTCTCGAAAGTGTAGAAGATCATGAGCCGATTACTGTCAAATAATCCTAAACCCTGAGGCGACTTTCCGTCGTGTTCATGGATTTTGGGCAGACCGTTGGGAAACTTGAACGGCAAACTGTATATAGGGTGATCAAAAGGGAGTTCCACCCACGCTTTGTCTGGGAACACTCGATTCATCTCGCGCCGGAATGAAGCGTCCATGCCGTAGTTGTCGTCTGCATGGAGAAAGCCGCCGGCTAGGAGATATCTCCTCAACCGTTCCACCTCGCGATCTGAAAAACGGATGTTTCCATGACCTGTGATGTAGAGATAGGGGTAACTGAAGATTTCATCATCTTGCAGCGAATATCTCGCTTCCAGCGGTGAGATCACGATATTGGTGTTGTCTGCAATGAACTTGAGCAGATTGGGGAGGGAGCTAGGATCGCTGTACCAGTCACCGCCGCCGGAGTACC
Organism: Candidatus Neomarinimicrobiota bacterium; assembly: GCA_030743815.1. Classification (NCBI taxonomy): domain Bacteria; kingdom Pseudomonadati; phylum Fidelibacterota; species Fidelibacterota bacterium. The sequence goes on from JASLRT010000041.1 coordinate 20,739, forward strand.
GCAGACGGCATATGGTTAGCGTGCCGTTCTCTTTTGCCAAAGTTGAATTGGCGAGAAGTATAAAGATGAACAAGCCGGTTGTCAGCCAGCGAAGTTTTTTGGTAGAATTCGGTAACAGCATCATGTTCAGTTTTTCACCTTAAATAAGTTACGAAAGGCATTGGTTCCCGAACCGGAAAATTTCACCGTGTAGTTAGTGTGAAACTAACCCTTGGATAAAAACGGAGAGGCTGGTACTTTAATCCAATCATGCGTTATTCAAACGTCAAACGGATAGTTCTTCTTCTGTCTCTCGGCTTATTGTGTCAGCCTTTAGCGGTTTACGGACAGGAAGAGAAGGAGAAAGAGGAGAAAACGTCCCGCATTAAAGGGTTCGCACAGAAGATTAAACTCAACCTGGTCAAGTTCAAGCTCTCTTCGCCGAGGGAGATCTATTCTGCCGTCAAAGATGGTGACAATCCGGCATTTGAGGCAGTTTTCCGCCCGCTGGAATTTCGCGAACCGATAATGACAATTCCCGCCGAGGGACGCTACGGCGTCGGTTTCTACGGTTGGAAAGGGCTGAATCCTCTCGCCATAGGCCCGAAGACGATCTCTTATGAAACAGATACTCTATCGACTCTCTCCTCCATCGGATTCACAGGGCGCATGGGTACGTTTTTAGAATTCGACGCTGTGCAGACGAATCTCTCTTATGCCCTGTTCAAGAAGAGCTATGTTGACTTTCTTACCGGCTTCGGTCTCAGGTACAGTTCAATTCTACCACTGCCGAGGATGGAACTCACCGATGCAATCCTGATCACAGGCGCTCCCGAAGTACCTACTTCGTGGGGCGTTGAGAAGACGTTCTCTCCGTCAGCACTTGAGGCAAATGTCGTCTCCTCATTTATCCTGCAGTGGCGTCCAAAATGGTTCATCCACTTAAAATATTCCTACGGACTCAATTATATGCGGTTCTACAAAGATGACGTCATGAACAGCACGCCGTACGGTCTTGGTCGATCATCGGCCTATTCGGTAGGATTGAAGATAATCAGGGAGACCGCGCGGGAGGCTCGGTATGCTTGGGGAATCGAGTTCAGGCACGTCTTTCACAACGTATCAACCATCAAGGATCCAGACAATGTGACCCCCATCTCAGCCATGCAGTTACCCAATCTGGGACTTTATTTCACTTTCAGCGCTTTCTACGGCGGAAGAACCACGGTAGGCGATGTGGGGAAGAAGCTGTTCCTTAATAGAGATTACGTCGCTGCCAAGCCAAAGCTTGTTCAATTCATCAACACTTACCCAGATCACGCCAGAGCGGACAGAGCGAAAAAACTTCTGGCGCTGACAAATAAACGGATTCCGCAACAGCTCTATGCTGAAGGGCTGAATCTCGAAGACCGCACTAAAATGGACGAAGCTGTGACGAAGTATCTTGATGCGACCAGGACAGCCGATGAAGAGTTAGGCAAGACGCTCGCCATAGAACTGGAAAACATGGCCAAGTATTATATACAAGCAGCGGACAGCCTGGTCAAGGAAGGGAAAAATGATGAAGCCATCCAGATGGCACGGAAGGCGGCGGCGATTTCCGAGTGGGGCAAGGATGCGCAGCGAAAACTTGTGGGTAAGATCTATCTTGTGCAGGGAAACAGCCTCGCCCTGTCAGGACTATACCACATGGCGCTGGCAAAGTATGTTGAAGCTTTGAAACTGAACCCCGGATTGAAAGATAAAGTCCGTAAGGCGGAACTCGAGGCCGCTGTCGGTATGGTGGAAGACGTCAATACTGCCCACGATGAAGCTTCGTTGCGAGTTGCCCTTGAATCGCTTCGTCAGGTAAAGGAGATACTGCGCGAGCCGGACTACAGGTTTGACGAAGTAGTCATGAAGTTAGAGAAACAGCTTAGAGCGGTGGAAGACGGTCGCGTGCGCAAGCTGATGGTTGACTCCATGCACGAAGCGAGACAGGAAATCATCCGGCGGCATGAACCGAGAGTGACGGAGGGAATGCTTGTGTCAGAGGTTCAGGATATTCTTGGCGATCCCCATGAAGTGGTGCAAAGAGAAGGAGTAAAGGATCAGAACTATCAGATGTGGATCTATTATCTTGCGGACAAGAAGAAAAAGCTGCTTTACTTCGAGAACTACGTGCTTTATAAGATTGAGGAGGGGTAGGGGACTAGTCCATCTACTCCCGCTGTTGCGGGATATGATGGATAAATGAGTGGTTAGCAGTCGCGAGTTCAAATCTCGCCGCTCCGACCGTAAAAGCCTTCCAATGGAAGGCTTTTTGTTATTTCTAACTTGTTTAGATGCGAACGTTTTAACAGCTTGACTTAGATAAGTTTAAAACTAATGTGATGATCGTTATGTCTTTATTTTTTTTTCATTTTTTCACTTTTCTTCATTATTTAAGCTGTTTTTAAGTGGTTTTTAAGGTTTTCTTTAAGTCTCATTAGTTAAACTGTAATTAGAATAATGAATGAGCAGTGGCACAAAACAGTCCAGTGGAATCATACATTGGTGAAATCATAGCCGGTATTCTGGCGCGGTGATTCTAGAATTGCAAGAATAGGGAGGTCTAACAATGATCAGAAAAGATGCACTCGTTTTATTTTTTTCTATTTCCGCTCTTCTTTTGGCTTCGGAAAGGTCCACTGACAACAAGCATCTTAAACAAGCCGATGCTGTGCCTCTTTCAGATGAGGAGAAACAGGTTCACCACAGACTCTATTCAGGGGATAAACTGTACCCCGGTGCTGTCATTAAGGATTTTGACTTTGATAGAATTCTTTCGCTTAATAGAAGTCGGGAGGGGTCAAGTTCTGCCTCAAAGAAATTCTCACGATCTGAAAAATTAAGGAATAGAGGCAACACCAGCTTTATGCGATCAACACCCAGCACAGATATGAGACACATAGATCATGAACCTCAAAAACTTAGCGGGTCTCAAAATTTCCTGGCCCAGGGCTATTTTCCGCAGGTAGCTATAGCTGAAAACGGTCATATATATGTTGTTTACATGACGAACGAATCTGAAAACACCGAATATTTATCGTTTTATGTTTACAAGTCCGCTGATGGAGGAGAAACCTGGACCTATGTGGGTGGTGTTTATAACACCAGCACAGATATTAATTATCCGGATATTGAAGTGCTAGATGACAGATTAATTGTTGTTTTCGAAGTTGCTGGCAAACTTAATTTTTACACGAGAGAACTTGAAGATGAAGGATATGAGTTTTATGAAATTGCTTTGCCAGACAATTACGATCTTTGGTGGGGATCAATAACATCTGACAAATTTTACTACGGTTTTGATGATACTTGGTTATACCTCTCTTATGCAGCTACGGACACAGTAAATCAAAAGAGGGATGTCTTCACTACACAATTAACTGACCCGACAAAAACCAACTGGACGACCCCAGTAAAGCTTACCGATGGCGAACTTGGAGCGATGAGACCAGGAATTGCCATAGCGTATACTACGGAAGAAGCTTATGCTGATTCAGAATGGGTTGTCACGACATGGCGAGATACACTGTACAATGGCTATGCGGGAAGAGTTGATATTTATTCCAAAACTACACACACTGAAATAGTTATACCATCAGAGTCAGGTACGGAAGGGTGGGGTTCCTGGGCACCTGCTGTTGCGGCGTACTGGAATAAAGTTTTTGTTTCTTCATCACTTTGGTGGGGAACAGATAACACTACCAATGAATATGATGACATCTCATGGACTTTCAGTG
>JASLRT010000042.1 GCA_030743815.1 Candidatus Neomarinimicrobiota bacterium
CGGTGAGATGGCACTGCTGGATCAGGAACCGAGATCAGCTTCAGTCACTTCTACAGAAGAGACAACCTTACTTGAGATTAACGGCGAAGACTTTTATGACCTTATGGCCAGCAGGATGGAGATTATGCAAGGTATCGTCAAAATCCTGACACAACGTCTGCGTGAGGCTAACGCTTAGCCTTAGTATTAAGCCCGCCAATCGCCGCGGGCAATCGCCTCTGGATTGTCGAAGCGGAAGGAACTGAAGACCAACCCTTTCACCGTCGCCTGACTTAAGAGTTTCGCTTCTTCATCCGAACGTTCATCCCACTGGCGAGCCACGTAGAGGTCAGTCGCGTGACCGTCAAATGCAGGAGCGTATATTGAGGTGATATGTTCTGTCAGAGAAGGGAGATTGTGGCCAGTAAGGTAGTTCTGGATGTAGCCCGTGCCACGGTGCATGGGCCAGAGTTGGTGCCACATGGAAGGGCACTGAGATGAGTTCTGATTAATCACCAATTCGTCGACAATCCCATCGGCAACCCACTGACGCCACTGAAGGGCGGCGTTACTCAGGGGTGGTCCGAGCACATCACCTCTCGGCACACCGACAGAAAGACGAGCTCCACTCCCGTCCAGATTTCCGCGTAATTCTCTCAGAAAAAGGGTGAAATATTCGCCCAACAGCTCACGCCACATCTCCAGATCGAAATCCTCTCTGATGATGTCCACCCCGTACCGCTCCAGATAGTCCCGGCGAACGGGCTCATTGAAGCCGAACTGATCGGCAAAATCAGCGGCCCGGGATTGGGAGCGGAGACAGATGAACAGCCCATCATATTCCGTGCCCGTCAGGAGTTTGCTGAAGCGCTCCCTGAAGTGCCGCCGGACTTCAGGATAGGCGAGGCAGAGCACTCCCCACTGCTGCTTCTCGCCAGATCGGTCCACCACGGCGAATTCAGGATGCTCCCGGCTGAAACCGCTCTGCCAGCTTACGTGTTGGCAGTGCATCTCGTTGTGATAGCTCACTTCACGAACCTCTTTGGGCGGGAGGGGCCACCCCTCGTCAAACAGTGAAACGTAAAGGTACGCCTTCATCCCCGCCTCGTGGGCCAGAGTGGGAACCACTTCAGAATCGTCCCAGTCGATTTGCGCCGCGCTCTTCTGGGTGGAATGCTGATAGCCCTCAGCCGCGTCGAACTCTCCATTGAGAGCTGTTTTAAGATGTCGCCACTGGAGAGCAGTTGCGCCCAGCTTCTCCCTCCATTTTACCATCCTCCGCTCGAGCGATTCGGGGGACGCAAGCTTCCCGTCTCCCTCGCCGAAGGTGAGATGATCACCCCAGGAGACGCTGATGATATTGCTGAATTTCATGTATTGCTATGATGGCACCATCCGTACCGCTCCGAAGAGGCTCCAAAACTTCTCAAGGTTTAGATTGGAGCAGATACTTCTCCCAGAAGAGGCTCACCACGTTGTAATAGGTGTCACGGTTGGATTTCTTGCGGAAGCCGTGTCCTTCGTCCATGGCCACCATGTACCAGACGTCGCCGCCGTTCTTGCGGATCACCTCCACCATCTGATCAGACTCCGTCACCGGCACCCGTGGATCGTTATATCCCTGGGCGACGAACATAGGCTTGGTGATCTTGTGAGCGTTGTTGTTGGGAGAAATTTTTTGCAGAAAGGCACGCATTTTCGGATCGCGCTCATCGCCGTATTCAGGCCTCCGTAGGTCACGACGATACGGTTTCGTATTCTCAAGGAAGGTGACAAAATTGGAAATCCCGACGATATCGACAGCACACCGCAGTCTGTCGTTGTAATGCGTCATGCTCGACAGGACCATATATCCTCCGTAAGAGCCTCCGTAGACGGCAATCCGCTCCCTATCAAGATCTGGGCGCTTCTCAATCCAGTCCAGGAAGGCGCCGATATCTTTCACAGTGTCCTCACGCCTGTAGCCGTTGTCCATAAGAAGGAACGACTTGCCGTATCCGTTGGATCCGCGGACGTTTGTCGCCAGAACCGCCAAACCAAGCTCATTGATCCAATACTGGAAAGTGGACGAGAAATACGGCCGGTACTGACTCTCTGGTCCGCCATGGATATAGACAACCACAGGATGGGGCCCCTCCCCTGCCGGCTTGAAGAGAAAGCCCGAAATATCGAGACCGTCGAATGATTTTACATGTACTAACTGCGGGACGGAAAAGCTGTCCGTATCGAGACCTCCCACCTCGCTTTTTGTCCACCGTTCCAGTTTCTTGCGGCGGATGTCCAAAACAGTGATATCGCTAGGGGTCTGCGGTGTGTTGATAGTGAGGGCAAGGTAACGGTCATCAGGACTGAAGTCGAGTCCACCTATTCCCCCCACAGGCAAGGGAGGAAGTTTCACTTGCCGATCTCGCTTGAGATCCAGGAGGTGAAGTATGGCAATCCCGTCTTCGTTGGTGACATACGCCAGATAGCGCCCATCATGAGAAAGGGAGACGCCTGTTACGTTCCATCCCGCATCTTCTGTAATGGGATGAAGTTCACCAGTGGCAAGATCGTAGCAGCGCAGATTCCTGAACTCTGATTCATAATCGGTCGTAATATAGATCCCCTTACCGTCCTCGGAAAAGACGCCACCACCGAAAGCGATTTTCTCTTCCGATTCGGGCCGGAGTGAAGTCATTTCGCCTGTCTCCACATCTACTACATACGGATACGACTCGTTCACCGATACATACTTGAGGACGGTGATTTTACTGTCATCCGGAGACCAGTCGGAAGGGAACCAGGCACCTTCTTCCTTTACCACAGCTTTCGGCTCGGTTCCATCTATCGTACCCACATAGACCCACGTATCCACGTCGTTGCCCATGGTACTGGTAAAAGCGAATTTATCCCCTCTGTTCGACCACGGCCCAAGACCGTTCCTCGACTTCCCATCGGTGAGCATTCTGGCAGTGCCGGTGGTCATATCAAACCAGAAGATCTGGTAATATTCGCTCCCGCCCACGTCCTTGGAAAAGAGAAATCCACGCTGCGACACATCAGGACAGAAGTATCCTCCTCCCACAGGTTCATGAAAGAAGGTGACCTGCTGACGGGCCCCCATAGGATTTGCCAGGTAGTGGAGCTGGGAGGTTTCGGCAAAACGGGTGTTGATGAGCATCCCATCACCGGCAGGATCCCACGAAGCTATGTACGCTGATCGAGTGTTCTGATATTGACGTGTCCGTTCTTTGACAGATGCCGGTATTGCAGGAATATCCTCCAGGATCAGATTGCCTATTTCCTCCCTCTCCTGACCTTGAAGGAAAAAGAATAAAACAGAAAAAAGAACAATACCCGTTTTTACGGACAGTCGCCTACTTCTTTCTCCCCGGCTCATCAAACAGTTTCTCCACCTTTTCTTCAATGATTTCATCAGTCTTCTCCTTCAGACCCTCTTTCGCCTCTTCAACCTTCTTGGTGAAGGCTTCCTTCCCATCCTGAAAACCTTTCGTCACTGTTTCCTTCAGATCCTCACGCGTTGTCGGAATTTCCTTGTCGGTCCATACAAGATAGCCGAGGTAGATGACTAAGAGCAGCACCATCACAATCGTCAGCTTCAGCAGCCGTCTCACCATGGAAAAGACCAGCAGAATCGCCAGCACGATAACCACCGCCAGAAGAACGGGATTTGACATCAACTGGTCAATGAGAGATTCCATGTTAGCCTATTCTCCTCCCGCCGGGATTTTCAATTCCTGACCCGGCCGTATAAGATGGGGGCTCTTAAGCATATTCCTGTTCAAATCGTAGATCTCCTCCCAGCGGGCGCCTTTCCCCAGCTGTTGTTTGGCAATCTTCCACAGCGACTCTCCCGGCTGGACGATGTATACCAGTGCAACAGCATCATCAGGTTCATCTTCGGGTTGTTCTAGCGTCGCTACAACTGTCGCCGCCTCTTCGTCTTCCGATTCAACAATAACCGCAATTTCCTCCTCTATCGTTAGTTCAGCCACTGTCTCTATTTCAACCTTCTCAACTGTCTCATTCGTGAGCGGCACAGGTACTTCCGCTACCTCAACTTCGGTGACAGGATGCCGGCTCCTCCCCATGAAATCAGCGAAAGCAAAGTCTGGACTGTTGTTCTGATCATGGCATCGTATGCACTTCTCCTCAGTAATGGACAGCGTGGTGTGGACGGCCGGTTCCGATAGGTGTTCCGCCGGTGTATAGTGACATTCGGTACAGTTTACGTTCTTGAGGCCACCGGTGATGTTATAATTGAGATAGCCATCGCTGCGGCCGAAGCCGGTAGTGTGGCAGGCGAGGCAGTCTGGTGACTTCTCCTTGTGGTCGTGCTTCAGCGTCGCTAGAGACCGCGCATGACCGGTGACGGCCCAATGATCAAACTGCCCCTCGTGGCACGAAGCGCACTGTTGTGATGACGAGACAAGATAAGCCGGCGGAACAGGGACGATCCGCTCTACACGCTTGCCGACCTTCAGTCCGCTGAGTCGGTTGTACTCGATGATCATATCTATCACCGCGGGGTCGTTGGGCAAAACGATGTCCATGGCAACCAGCGATCCTTCATGGACACTGATAGTCTTCGACCCATCAAAGGTAAGTTTCAACTGACCTACATAATACCCGTCCTTCCCGGCCTGAACGATGAGTGTATTACCCACCATTTCCGGCTCAGTCATTACCGTCTGCGTATGGCTGCCGACAATTACATCAATCTGAGGATACTCAGCCGCTAATTCCCGGTCCGCGTCCACTCCCATATGAGAAAGGACAACCACAACATCAACCCGCTCTGCGAGATCGGTCAGCCTCCCCTTCAAGACATCCGTATAGGCAGCTACTTCCACAGCCTCCTTCACTCGGGCAGGATAGAACGAAAAAACGCCGGGATCGATTACAGAAAGGATGCCAAAGGAGATACCATTCTTTGTGATAACTTTCTCGCGCTCCAAGTTTGAGAACTGAGGTCTGGTTAGATTAGTGGAAATGAAAGGGAGTGTCGATTCTTCTACCAGCTCTTCAAGAAAATTGACGCCGCGGAAAAATTCCTGATCACCCAACCCCACCGCATCGTATGGAATCATCTCATAGGCGCGGAAGGCGATGCTGTCCTTCAGCGTCTTTCTGGAAGCGGAAAGAAAATCGCCGGCGTCAACCAAAAGCGTGTTGGGATGGTCTTTGAGCCAGTCACGGATGTACTGCACCCGTTTCTCTAGCGAACCGTATGACTTCCCGGGGCAGAGACAGTTTTCGAGCGCACCGTTTGTATTGTTCGTATGAAGAATGTAAACTTCTCTGGTAGCGGGTTCCTGAGCGCACAGAATACCCAGAATTGCGGTAGCTCTAAGAAAAATGTGAAAACGGTGCAAGTTCTTCATACCATCAAGAAGTAGTATGGAATATGAGTGAAAAGCGGCTACAATTCAAGGGTAATCTGACCTCGCCGCAGATTGGGACAGGTGCGATAATTCTGCTGCTCATTGCGGGATCAATCAAGCCTGTTAGCGGCCAGACACGCTACCCCGCCGATAGTATTTTAACTGCACAGAAGACTTCTATTGTGAAGAAAACTGTTCTGGTGCCTGTATCACTCTGGCAGCGTCTGAGCTACAAAACTTCCCTCCTAAACTGCCAGTTTCACCCAAGCTGCAGTAACTACGCTGCCTTAAGTATCTCTCATCACGGAGTTCTGGTGGGATCGGTACTGACGGCTGACCGCATTATCAGGTGCAATCCGGCTGCTCTCCACTACCAGGTCCAACAACTCAGCTTATCAAACCCCTCGTCAGTCGGCTTTCATAACGACGGGCGACTGGAGAACCCAGTGCCGGACAGGATCTTCGAAACGTCCGCCGCTTACGGGAAGTCTCCTCTTCTCGCAGCGGGAATCTCAGCTATGATTCCTGGTGCAGGAAGGATCTACACCGGTAGAGCCTGGGACGGTCTTTTCGGATTCATTACCGTGGGTATGCTAACGACCGCCACTTACACGAATATCAGCACGGGAAATGGGTGGGGAACCGCCTTGTCAGCGGCTGCGGCGCTTATTTTCTATTGTGGCGAGATTATTGGAGCCTATCGTGCGGCCGCGGAAACCGCTTCTTAGGCAAACCTCGCGGTGGAAGGGCTGAAATAACGTCAGCCGGATTACAACTGAAGCTATGAATTATTCGAAAACTGCGCTTCCTCAGTGGAGCCCGACAGTGCACCCACAGAGCTCGCTCCGTCCGTGATGCAGTTCATAACGCGGTCAAAATAACCTGTACCGACAAACTTCTGGTGAGTGATGGCCATGTAGCCGCTCTCCCTTTCGTGCTCAAACTCTTCCTGCTGAAAATTTGAGTAGGCCAACATCCCATTTTCCCTATAACCGCGGGCAAGATCGAACATGCCGAGGTTAAGCGCATGGAATCCCGCCAAGGTGACAAACTGAAATTTGTAACCCATGGTAGCCAGTTCTGACTGAAAATCAGCGATAGTATCATCGTCCAGATGATGTTTCCAGTTGAATGAAGGCGAACAGTTGTAGCTGAGCAGTTTGTCAGGATATTGTGACTTGATCCCTTCAGCGAACAGTTTTGCTTCCTCCAGTGAGGGGTAGGACGTTTCGCACCAGATCATATCGGCATAAGGGGCGTAGGCGAGACCCCGAGTTATTGCCGCATTGACACTACCTTCGAAACGGAAGAATCCTTCGGATGTTCTAGGATCATCGGTGATAAAAGGATGATCTCGCTCATCAACATTGCTAGTTATCAGTCTAGCCGCATCGGCGTCAGTCCTGGCAATGAGGATGGTGGGCACACCACAGATATCAGCCGCCAGACGCGCTGCAATGAGTTTGTTGATAAATTCGGACGTCGGTACCAGCACTTTGCCGCCCATGTGACCGCACTTCTTGGCCGATGCCAGCTGATCCTCAAAGTGGACGCCGGCGGCTCCAGCATCAATCATTCCTTTCATCAGCTCGAAGGCATTCAGCGGTCCGCCAAAGCCGGCTTCCGCATCAGCTACAATAGGCGCGAACCAGTACGGCCCGTTCCTTCTGCCATCAAGAACCTGGATCTGATCTGCCCGGCGTAGGGCGTTATTGATCTTCCTGACGACCGCTGGTACACTGTTAGAAGGATAGAGACTCTGGTCAGGATACATCTCTCCCGCCAGGTTTGCATCAGCCGCCACCTGCCATCCACTGAGATAGATCGCCTGCAGACCAGCCTCTATCTGCTGTACTGCCTGATTGCCCGTCATGGCGCCAAGGGCATTAATATAAGACTCAGTCTGCAACAAATGCCACAGCCGTTCCGCACCGGCCTGTGCGAATGTGTGCCACACCTTCAAAGTCCCCCGCAGCTTGAGGACGTCAGCCGGACTGTAGGGTCGAACTATCCCCTGCCACCGTGGATCTTTTGCCCAGAGATTCTCCAGGTGCTGAATGTCGTCCGGGTCTACATCGTGGCTGAAAACACGCTTCTCCCTCTCAAGAGCCCGTTCTTCAATTGATAGTGATTTTATTTTTTCTTCGACTGTTGTCATGGCGGTCTATCCTTCCATTTGTTAAGCTTGTGGTTTAATCAAGATGTTTGTAGGCACGCAGTGTTAAAAATTCTTCCAGCTCTTCATTGGCAATGATTTCGTCAAAGAGTTGAGAAGCTAACCTGTAACCTCCGGATTCAAACTGTTCTTCGCCCACAGTGTCCTCGATGCGAGCCATCTCTTCGCTCTTCACGTTGCGATAGAGATCGAACGTTACGTCCCTGCCGTCAGACAGAGCACCTTTTGGATGATGGACCCACTGCCATACCTGCGTCCTGGATATTTCGGCCGTGGCGGCGTCTTCCATAAGATTATCCAGCGGCACACAGCCGTTACCGTTCACCCAGGCGGCCATGTACTGAATCCCGATGCTGATGTTTGTCCTCAATCCCTTTTCTGTGATTTCACCCTTGGGAACTCGCAGCAAATCCACAGCGGATATGTTCACATCACTTCTGAGGACATCCAGCTGATTGGCACCACTCATTCCCCTGTCGAACGACTCCGACGCCACAGACACCAGGCCGGGATGAGCGACCCACGTACCGTCGTGCCCCGCCTTCACTTCCCTCTCCTTATCAGCCTGCACTTTCGACAATGCCACCTCATTGGCCTCTGGATCGTTCTTGATTGGAATCTGTGCCGCCATCCCTCCCATAGCATGGGCGCCACGACGGTGACATGTCTGAACCAGCAGGTCAACATACGATTGCAGAAAATGGCGGTTCATGGTGACTACTGCACGATCCGGTATCAGAAAATCGGGGCGACTTCTGAACTTCTTAATGAAACTGAAAATATAATCCCACCGGCCACAGTTGAGACCCGTGGAGTGATCTTTCAGTTCGTACAGTATCTCATCCATCTCGAAGGCTGCCAGAATATGTTCAATGAGTACCGTCGCCTTAATGGTCCCGCGGGGGAGGCCCAGCAGATCCTGGGCAGTGATGAAAACATCGTTCCAGAGGCGGGCTTCGTGATGATTCTCCAGTTTAGGGAGGTAGAAGTAGGGACCGGTACCGTTAGATAGTGACGCTTTAGCATTATGAAAAAAGTACAGTCCGAAATCGAGTAGACTGGCTGAGATCGGCTGACTATTGAAAAGAATATTTTTTTCTCCGAGATGCCATCCCCTGGGCCGTACAAGGAGGGTAGCGATCTTGTCATTCAGAGCATATGACTTTCCGCCGGGAACTGAAAGTGTGATCGTCCGGTTGACGGCATCTCGAAGGTTGAACTGTCCCTGGATAACATTGTGCCACGTGGGCGCCAGAGAATCTTCAAAATCGGCCATGAATACTTTCGCACCAGAATTGAGGGCGTTAATAATCATCTTACGGTCAACGGGGCCCGTAATCTCCACTCTTCTGTCGTCCAGATCAGCCGGATGGGGAGCAACCTTCCACTTGCTTTCGCGAATCTCCGCTGTCTCAGAAAGAAAATCCGGCATCTGACCGGCATCCAGCTTTTCCTGCCGTTCCTTCCGTTTCTGCAACAGATCGGCTCTGCGCCCCTCAAACTGACCGGCGAGAGTAGCTACAAACGCCACTGCTTCCGGCGTCAGGATTGCGGCATAATCATCAGTAACAGGTCCGGTGATTTCAACATCGTGCCTGCTTAAAACCTCATTGATCGTCTTCTCTCGGCTCACGACCGGTTCAGAGACACCTGTTCCTGTATTTGTATGATAATTCATTCTATTTCTCAGTAATAATTCGAGAACGACCTGCGTAACCCAAGCAAATTAGTAAAAGAAATATAGTTACATTTATAGAAAATATTGTAAATTTTTGCAAGAAAAATTTGACAGTGTCAATTTTTCGACAATTAACGGTAACCGCATCAATGAGTAACCAGATCAAGAATATTCATTTTCTCGGCTCTAAGATCAGGACTCTCAGAAAAAGAACAGGTCTGACGCTTGAAGATCTGGTAACTCGATGCATGCAAATCGATCTCCGGTCAGCTCCTTCTATTTCATATCTCAGTCTTATCGAGAACGGCAAGCGAACACCTTCACGTCGGCTACTGGATCTGCTGGCCCAGGTATTTCAGCGGGACTCGTCATGGTTTCTCGATGACGGCAGCCAGCTCGATCAGGTTGATATCAGCAGCGACAGGCGCAAGGCGGACCGGCTTCTTCTAGAGCCGGCAGCGCTTTTTTCGCACAACCTGCTGGAAATTTCTCTGCCAGAACTACTGGCTCAATCGAGGGTCTCGGGACGCCAGTTTGCCCACATTCTCATCAGAGCGTATCAGGAGGAACACCAGAACCGATTTCCGGAACTTGAACGAGCGGCTGATGAGATCAGTGGCAAGAAATTTCCCATCAGTCTGGCACAACTGCGCGAAGCCTGTAAAAAGTACGGCCTAACGCTCAAGTGGTTTGATCGCGCCCCCTTCACCACCACAGACGACGCAGGAAATGAGATCAGTACCTTCTTCAGATCGTTCTTCTCACCGCCGTCAACTGTGTACCTCAACAAACTCTTGCAGGATCAGAACGCGCGCCTGAAGTACGATCTTGCCTATCATCTGGGCCACAGCATTCTTCACGGCGGCGACGGCATTATTTCCAGCCAAGCCACAGGAGGCGAACTGGGGGGTTCACCGAAACCGTCACCGGTGGACGCCGCTACCATGACACAGAGGGATATCCTTTTGGCCTGGCGCGATTTCGAATGCAGCTTCTTCGCGGGAGCACTACTCTGTCCCAGGCAACCGTTCAAGAGATACCTTTTCCAGAAAGGTTATGACATCTTCGCCGGCAAACAGATGGAGCTGACGGCATCGGTAGTCATGCGCAGGATGACTGCCGTTTCTCCCTATCAACACTGGCACTACTTCGATATCTATCCGCCCAATCACCTGAGGGCGGTATATCGCGGAAACGGCATCCCCTTGCCGTGGGGAACCATGACCCACGATCCCGACCCGTGCAGCCAGTGGGCCCTCTTTCAACTCGCCTCTCAAGGCGTTGAAGGGGCAACTTCTATCCAGATTTCTGTCATGAGAAACGAAAGCTTCGCACGTCTTTACAGTTGTATCGCTACGCAGTTGGAAGACGGTGCCGGGAACCTACATACAGTATCGGTTGGCATCGATCTGATGCCTATGCTGGAGTCGCAAGGGTACGACGCCACTGGCATTGCCGAAACGATTGCTGACCGCTGCGACACTCTTGGAGGCGAGTCACAGATACCTGATGAGGCTTCCAAGCAGATTATGGCCGTCTCGAGGATTCTCAATATCAACTGGGTCGAAGAAGCTGTGCAACAGCCGGCACGAATCATCTGTCAGAGAAGCTCGCACTGCCCGCGGATGCAGCGATGCACCACAGCCAAAGAACCATCAGGAGAAAGACTGACTTGGGTCGATGAAATCAGACAGGAGATAGTCGCCAGCGGTGAATAGTTTACGTCCGTCCATACAGATTTACTTCACCATTAATGAAGGCAATAATCCATACTGTTTCTGTTAATACGAGAAATAACTAAATTCGCGCGCGTACTGCCACAGTAGCTCAGCTGGTAGAGCAGTTCATTCGTAATTTTAATTTGTAATAAGGTTATAGACGAGAGACAATAAGTTAAACCTTAAAAAATCTATTCAGTATCTATTCAGTAAAGTAATGAAAATCAAAAAGTATTCAGTAAAAGTATTCAGTAAAAATGATTATTAAAATCTATTCAGTAGTGTGAGATCAATAACTCGCTATTCACTATATGATATAGTGTTTTGTTCTTAGATTCGATTAATACAATCAACGAGGTCTATTATTATATTAGAATTGAAAGACCTGACTAAAGGAGGTTGAAATGAAAAAGACATTTCTAATCGTATTACCATTATTTCTCTTTATTGGCTGTGAAAAAGAAACTCTCCTAGATAAAGATGGAATAAAGTATAGTTCAAAAACAAATACTCCTTATAATGGAATTTGGACTAATTATTTTGAAAATGGAGAAATAAGTAGTGAGATTTTTTATGTGGATGGAAAACGTAATGGTAAAACTATTTACTATAATAAAAACGGAAATAAACAGGAGAATGGAAATTATAAGAATGGCGAAAAAGTAGGTAATTGGACAGGGTATAATAAAGATGGTGAGAAATTTCATTATTCTATTATCCCCGGTATGGTTTACGTTACTGGTGGCACATTCCAAATGGGAGGTGAACTAAATTTGGTGCAATACAAGAGTTCTTTGGAAGAAATTCCGCACACCGTAACGGTTAGCAGTTTCTATATGGATAAAACGGAGGTCACACAGGCGGAATACCGCCAGGAGACAGGAAGATTACCAAGTTGTGGTTATGGTGGAAATAACCTTTGTGATGAATGTCCGGTAGAGTGTGTAGATTGGGGTGATGCCGTTGACTACTGTTCAAGAGTAGGCAAACGTCTTCCCACGGAAGCGGAATGGGAATATGCCGCTCGGGGTGGAAACAAAAGTAAGGGCTATAAATATTCTGGAAGTGATAAACTTGGTGATGTTACAATACACGATAACTCTATCCATCCAGTGGGACAGAAACAGCCCAACGAACTAGGAATCTACGACATGTCTGGTAATGTGGCGGAATGGTGCTATGACTGGTATGGTGATTACAGCAGTTCATCGCAGACAGACCCTAATGGTCCTAAATCAGGTAGGATTCCTAAAACATCTGCATTTGATTCTCGGAGTTATTCACATTATACAAGCTCAGGTTTTCGAGGTCGCGTCGTCCGTGGCGGTCACTCGGCTAATGGTCGGGTTTACTTAAGGGTTGAAGCTCGTTTAGAGGAACCGGAGTCGTGGGGTATGTATGGCGGTCCCTCTGTGCATACAGGAATCCGTTGTGTCTCAGACGCCAAGTAACGGGGGGGGTTGCTTATGAAGAGCCGGGTATGGGATTCGAACCCACCTACTACTGATTACGAATCAGTCGCTTGAACCAACTCAGCTAACCCGGCGTTAAATCATCTAAATAATTTAGTAAAACATAACATATTTTTGTTATGG
>JASLRT010000043.1 GCA_030743815.1 Candidatus Neomarinimicrobiota bacterium
CGGGATGAGAAATCTCTGGACTGGTTCCGGCCAAAGGTTGTCCGTTACCTTGGCAGGAATGAGATCAAAAGTTCGGACTAAACATGTAGAAACCGGGTGAGTCACCGCTTTGGACGCGGGTTCAACTCCCGCCGCCTCCACTAGCCTTTTGCATGCCTCAATTAATTAATGCATTCATAATAGGTGCCCAGAAATGTGGTACTACCTCATTGCTGAATTATATATCAGAACACGATGATATATTAGGGCATGAACAAATTGAGATGAGTTTCTTTTATAAAGATGAAGAATATAGAGAGGGCTATGAAGAAGCTTGGAGAAGGTATTACCATTCATCAAACGGTAACAACATAGTAGTAATTGCGAAAAATGCGCATATGTATAGAGATGAAAAAGCTATAGAAAGATTGTATAATCATAATCCAAAATGTAAAATTATTTTTATTGTGCGAAATCCTGTCGATAGAGCGTACTCATCCTACCTTATGGAAAAAAATGCATGGGGTGAAGTTTCAAGTTTTGATGAGTTAATTATTCAAACTTTAAAAACTAAAGATGATTGGAGATACCGGGTTTATATAGAATTAGGAATATACCACTATCACTTGCAAAGAATTTTCAAGTATTTTAAGAATAACGTTATAGTTATAAGACTTGATGATTTAAGAACAATGCCTGAACAAACCGTTAAGAATATTTATTTTGAATTGGATGTTGATGATAGTTTTACACCCGATTTAACTAAATCCTATAATGTAACCACCAAAGTAAGATCTGAGTGGTATGCGAAAAAATCAGCAAAAATACTCAGGGAAGACTTTTACCTGAAAAAAGTGTTGAAATCAATATTGAACGATTCATTTACATACAGACTTGGTCAATATTTGAGAAAAATTAACAGGAAAAACGGGGCTCATCAACCCATGGATTCACACACGAGAGAAAAGTTAGTTGAATTCTATAAACCCCATAATGCTAGACTATCAAGAATGTTCAATATGGATTTTAGTTGTTGGGATAATTAGGAATGTTTCCAATTTTGGTAAGCTATAAAGACCACTAATAAGTAATGTCTGTTTCCTTAAAATGGATTGGGGAGAAACTTTTAGTATACGGTGACTTAAATTCATAGTGCTTGTCTTGTGGAAATATAATTAACCTATGTTGGGATCTCGAGAAATGATAAGACATCTAAGAATATTTTTCCCCGCATGTTTGAGCATATTTTGCTTCGTTTCAGGGCAGACATATTATAGGGCGGATCCATTTTATCTACTTGGATACGAAAAGAATTATTTTTCAGAGCCGAATAATAATAGTTCTATGCTATTTAGACCGTTTTTTGTATTTGATCAAGATCATTACAGCAATTGGTCTGTAATCCTAAGAGCTGAATTTTTTAGGAACGATGACGCTCCCAATCTGGAGAATACGTCTGTTAGATGGGTTGGTAAAGGAGATAACAATTATAGGTCTGTTAATGTATCATACCTGGGAAATCATGTGGCATTCAGTTTAGAGCCGTATCATTTCATCAGTCAGAACCTTGATTATGATGTCCCGGTTAGAAAGAGTTTATACACAAGGCTAAATGACGCTCGCCCGCATAGCGAGATGCCGTATGTCACTTCGGGAGTGAGAGAGGCTCAATTCTACCTCCATTATCGCGGATTAGGCTTCGGTGTCTCCAACGCCAACATGTGGTGGGGCCCGGGACTGCACAGTTCACTTCAGATGTCGACCAATGCACCCGGTTTCAAGCATTTTATCATCGGTACCCTCGAGGAAAAGCGAACCAGAAATATCGGTCTCGACCTGAAATACATATTCTCCCATCTTGATGAAAAGAATACGGGCGAACCGTACTTCACCGCACTTCTGGTTTCCACAACCTTTTACTCTGAGCCTCAACTGACCATTGGCATCTCGCGCTCATACCTGTCAGGGCATGGAACACTATCGCCTACGGGGCCATACACTATATCGAAGAAAGATGCGATGCTACTTCCCTTCGAAGGACTTTATCTCGAGAGCAAACAGACAGATCCCGAAGACCCTGAAAGTGCTGTGGACCTGTGGGACGAAATCATGGTAGGATATGTAACCGCTACTTTCCCATCGTCAGGCTTGAAGATCTACCTTTCATACGGCAGGGATGATCATGCTTGGGATAAGAAGGATTTCCTGAGGCAGCCGGACCACTCAGCGGCAAGCGTTATCGGTCTGCGGAAATATGGACTGTTCGGACATGAGAATCTTGTGGGTGGTCTGGAGTACGTGAACCTCATAAAGTCGAAGTTCTGGAATAAACGAGTACCTGGCACTTGGTACAGCAAACAGATTTATGACTACAACAGCTACAATGGCCGTTGGTATGGCGCCCATAGCGGTCCTGATTCAGACGATTTCACTATCTATTTGGGGTACATGAGTGACAAGTTTTCCATCGTTCCCTCCTTCAACTACGAACGGCACGGCGTCATCGACAATACAGCGCTTGTGCTGATGAAGCGTCCTTATCTTGTCTTCGATCCGGAAACGGGGCAATGGTATCCTGAAATACGGGAAGAGTATATGGAAAGTGTGGTAAATATCTGGCCTGAAGTCAAGTTTGAGTTCCGGCTCGATATCCGTTTCGAGGTGAGGAATTTCCGATTCAACCTCTATTATGAGAAGGAGAAAGTTGATAATCTGGAATTCAACTGGGGCAAGAGAAAAGGGCATGTGATCTGGTTTGGCGTAGAGCGCACCTTTACTGAATTTAAACTGTCCAACCCGTTAAAACGTTTTATCAAGAGATAAGATTCCCCGTTTAGCAGTCTTCTCTGTCCTTCGGTAACACCTCTGCTTTATACTAACTTTCCTCAGAGTAGATGCTTTCCCCAGATCCCAAAGACTTCTCCATCTCCACTATTATTGTGACGCACAATTCCAGCGATGAGATTGGCGCCTGCCTCGAATCGGTCATTTCCCAGAGTGAAAATCCTCCCGCTGAGATTATAGTGGTGGACAACGCTTCATCTGACGCTACGCCGGGAATAGTCCACTCCTTTTCCAAGGAGCACGACAACGTGGCCGTTCTCCAGAATGATGCGAATCACGGTTTTACAAAAGCGAACAATCAAGGGGTTCAGCGTGCAGAAGGCGAATACATCTTTTTCCTCAATCCGGATACGGTACTGAAGAAGAATGCCCTGCAAGCACTAACCGGAGAGATATCACGAAACAGAGGGATCGGCGCCATCGCTCCTCAGTTAAGATTCACTGATGGAACCGTTCAATCATCCTGTCGCCGTTTCCCCGGGTATCAATGGATTATCTTTGAGATGCTTGGATTGACGCGGCTGTTTCCCAACTCGCACTTCTTTAACGGCTGGAAGATGGGTGATTTCGATCATCAGTCACCCCGAATGGTGGATCAGCCGGCCGGTGCCGCCCTCATGGTGCGCCGCAGCACGCTGACGGAATTAGGTGGATTAGATGAGCAGTTTCCCATGTTCTTCAGCGACGTGGATCTGTGCCGTCGAATCTGGGACATAGGGAAGAAAATCCTCTTCTATCCGGACGCGGTGGTTTTTCATGAAGGGGGCACCAGTATTCGCCGCAACAGATTGAAGATGATTGTCACTTCTCACCTTTCTTTCATTCGATATCTCTTCAAGCATCACCAGCGTGTCTGGGAGATACTGATGAATGTCTTAGTCTCCGTTCTCTTACTCACTACAATGATTCTCCGCGTCGCATTTGTGACACTCTTCCCTTGGGCTAAGGTTAGGAGGCGGTCAGTGCTCTAAAGGGTAAGATCAATCGGTGTGGACGGAGAAGCGACCGAGATAGTCGCTTTTTTTGTTCTAGAACGTGTACTTCACAAAGACAGTAGGCAGGAACCAGAATTTCCCTTCCGCCGGCTCGCCGTTTCCGTCAAAGTATTCTTGAGACCGATTCCATGCTCCGGGAAAGTTGCGTGTAATCTCCACTTCCACCCCCACCGCCATCTTCCCAGTCGAATACAACAGCTGAGGTTCTGTCATCATGATGACCGTGCCGTCTCTATTTGAGTTCCAGATATCCATATGTCCCACGCTTGAAATCCGGTCACTGAATGGGTAGAACCACACCACCGTCCACTGATAGGTGAGGTTACCGTCGTCCTGCTCGTGACGTATCAGCGCATCGGTGGACAGAATAAGCCTCTCCAGCGGGAGGGTGTAGCTGACGCCGCCCAGCCACGATCGCTGAACAGCCGACAGCAAAGATATAGCTGTCAGCGGGAAGAAGATTGCTCCGTCGTTATACTGAAGCGTAAAGCTCAGATTCTTGTTCATCCACGGGAGTGCGAAATAGCGGGCCACTTCGAAGTATACATCTGTGGCGCCTTTCTTATCGTAATGGTGTGAATCGTGATTGATGTCAGCAAAACCGAAAGTACTTCCGTGATTATCAACGAAGAAGAACTCAGCCGTTGAAGTAAAGATGCCCCGGCCGAAATCGTAGTGGTGTTGCAGGTTGAACTGTCCCACGAGTAGCGATTGGAGGATAACAATCTGTACGACAACCATCCTTGGTTGTCGAAGTATACCTCCTTTTCGTTCTGATTGCTGGTCAAGCAAGAATACTTGACCTACGGTAGCGGACTGTGTGATGACCATTCCTCTATATCACAATCGCCGAGCTAATGACCGATTCCAGCACAGGCGTCACGCCGTTGATGATGAACTGTACCGCAATTACCATCAGAATGATTCCCATGACGCGCTGGATTACCCTCATCCCCGTCATGCCTAACCGCTTGGAGAGGCTATCTGCGCCGCGCAGAAACCAGTAGGTCACATAGAGAACCAGAACAATGGAAACGAGCAGTATAGCGTAATGCAGCGGATTGGACGCCTGTCCTGACAGAACCATAGCAGCCGTAATGGCGCCGGGTCCCGTAATGACTGGAATGCCGATAGGACTGATGGCGATGTCATCGTGGTGTAAACTTTCTTCCTGTTCCTTTGGCGTGGAACGCGTTCTGGGGGCGATCGATTCTAGCATCCGGATTCCGCTGCGGAAAAAGATGATACCACCCATAATTCTGAAAGCATCAAGGGTGATAGCATACAGAGTGAAGATATAGGTCCCCAGCAGTGCGAAGACCGTTAGTGTGACGGCGCCGGTGAGAGTACCTTTGCGGGCGATGGTCTTGCGTTCTGCGTCGTTAAATCGTTCTGTCAGAACGAGAAAGAGCGGCGATATACCGATGGGATTGATGAGGGTGAAAAGGGTGGAAACTGAGAGAAGAGCGTACTCAAGTAGCGACATCAGAAGCCTACATCCTTTCAGGCCGGGAGATGCCGAGAATCGTCAGGCCGTTAGCCAGGACTGTCTTCACCGATGTCACCAGAGCGAGCCGCGCCTTGGAGAGAGCTTTATCATCGGTAAGAACGCGGCACTCCGTGTAGAACTTGTGAAAGAGGGTGGCGAGCCCGTGGAGGTAGGTAGCAATACCGTGAGGCTCCAATGTATCGAGGGCGGTCTCAGTAATCTCCGGGAATCGAATCAGATCTTTCACGAGAGCTGTTTCCGACGTTTCCTGTAAGAGAGTATGGTCGGCGCCGTCCACTGTAGATTCAGTTGTCTCTTTAGCGTGCTTAAGGATATTGCAGATTCTGGCGTAGGCATACTGCAAGTAGTAGACCGGGTTCTCGTCTGACTCTTTGGTCGCCAGAGTGAGATCGAAGTTCAGATGGCTGTGCATGCTGCGCATGATGAAGAAATACCGCACCACGTCGGCGCCGACCTGATCGATAAGATCTTCCAGAGTGACAAACGTTGCCTTGCGAGTGGACATCTTCACTTTCTGGCCGCTCTCTTTGAGCGAGACAAACTGGTGGATCAGGACGGTGATGTGATCGGTTTCATATCCCAGCACCTCAAGCGCTGAGAGGACGTCAGGATAGGTGTCTTTGTGATCGGAGCCGAAGATGTCGACGATGTAATCGTAATCCCGCTCTATCTTTTGCGTGTGATAGGCAATGTCAGGCAGGCGGTAAGTGGGCTCGCCCGTTCCCTTGATGAGTACAGTATCCTGATCTTTGCCAAACTGTGTTGTCTTGAACCAGACAGCACCATCCTTGTCGTAAGCCAGACCCTTCTCCTGCAGCGCTTCCACAACACGGTCTATTGTGCCGTCTTCATAGAAAGTCTTTTCATTCATGAAGTTGTCGAACTTCAGACCGATCTTGGCCAGAGTCTCCTTGATATCACTGAATATGACCTCTTCGGCGGTCTCCTTGAAGATGGTCAGATCGTCCCGCTGCTTCAGGCTGTCACCATGGACCTGTACCATCTGCTGTGCAATATCTTTGATGTATTCCCCCTCATAACCACCCTCCGGGACTGACGCTTCTTCACCTTGAAGTTCGAGATAGCGTGCGCGGACAGATTCACCCAGCAGGCGCATCTGGCGGCCAGCATCGTTGAAGTAGTACTCTCGCTTCACATCATAGCCGTGCCACTCAAGAATGTTAGACACCACATCCCCCAGCACAGCCTGCCTTCCATGACCCACCGTTAACGGCCCCGTCGGGTTCGCACTGACAAACTCCACCAAGGCCTTCCTCCCCCTTCCCGCTTCTGATCTTCCGTAGTCCTCATCCTCAGTGAGAATGACTGAGACTTGATTCCGCAGATAGGTCTCGCTGATGGAAAAATTGATGAATCCCGGTTTAGTTACTGTGACCGCTGAGCATATATCTTCGGGAACGGTCAACTGTTCGGCTATGGCCTCGGCCAGTTCCAGTGGACGGCGGCCCGCCTCTCTGGCCAGAATCAGCGCCGCATTGGACGAGAGATCGCCGAACTGTGCCGATCTGCTGGTTTCGATGACGATCGATTCAGCGGGCAGTTCCAGTGTCTGCAGCGCTGTAGCGAGATGCCGGCGCAAGATGGCTTTCAGATCGACGATTGACATGGGGTAATTTTATGGAATCCGGCGAAGGGAAGACAGAGTTATTCTTCCGTCTGAGGGTCGCCGATGACTTCGAGAGCGGCGTCTGCCCAGAGCCGTTCCAGCTGGTAAAAGTCTCGCGCTTCCTGCTGGAAAATGTGAACCACTACATGGACAAAATCCATGAGCACCCACCGTAGTGATTCGGCCCCTTCAACGTGCCACGGCTTATCAGTGGTTGTCATGCCGTCCAGGATTCCATCGTGGATTGCCTTTACGTGGACGTCAGTGGATCCCGAGCAGATGAGGAAGAAATCGGTGATGGCAGTCTGTTCACGCACGTCAAGGAGTTGAATATTGTCGGCCTTCTTCGAGAGAGCCAGTTCAGCAATATTGTGTGCCAGCTCTTCAGAATGAGTCGGTTCGGCTGGACGCTTTTCTTGCGGCAAGGTCAGGGCTGTCTGGAAAGGAATATCTTGAGCGGTTTGATCTGTGCGTAGTCCTTGCCTATGATCAGAGTGATATCGGCGGCGAGGGACAGATCAGGCTGGAACATGAGTCTTGTGGTGTCTTTCTTCGAAATGTTGAGAAGTTCAGCCAGCTTGTAGGAGTTCTCCATGAACTGGTTTCGCTGGATGATGAGCGTTGTTGCGTAATCGAAGTGATCGGCATTTTCCGTTTTCACGACGTCAATGTAGCGGGTACGGAGAAAATCGGTCATCTGTTGTGCGGCACCCTTCACGCCACATCCGTTCAACACTTCCACCTCTATCTCAGAAAGTGAAGACTGTTCGTAGTTTTCGACACTCAGATTTGGTGGTGAAAGATCGCGGGTCAGCTCCTCAATCAGTTCTCCGCCGCGGATGTGTCTCTGTACGATAGAGGTGACAAACGCGAGACAAGTGACGGACAGCACTACGATAGCACTGTTGAGGATCTGAGTCTGGCGATTACGTTTTTTGGTAGATGATCTGCTGCGCCGGGCAGGTTTTGTTTTTCGCGCGTCTCTCTTCGCCATTCAGCGAGTTATTCCCGGTAGCGAGAGAAAGGGGAGTATCGGTTCGCCGGCCCGTAGCGATAGAGCCGGGGATAGTTGTCCATCGATATTGAGAACTCAAGGTTTTCCAGAGGACGGTACTGAAGTTTCGCACCGTAATAGACCTGACCGCTGAGGCTGTTAATCCTTTGCGAAAAGGGTGCAGACATCTGACCTCTGCCGTTGGCGAACGGTGCCTGTGAGGATTGAACAATATCAAAGTTAGTCTGCAGAGTCCACTTATTGGAAATCATGTAGTTCAGTCGGTTGGAATAGACACCGTAGCTGAGCGCCTGCCCCCCGAAGGAAGCCATGTTGAGAGAAAAACCGTGATCCATGGAGAACCGTTCAGGATCCGTCAGTGAAAGGATCGATTCCTGATTCTGGGTCTCCCGGGGGTACAGAGGTGTTTGTGACGACACCTGCGATTTGAACTGCCCGAACAACAGCGCCGGCGTGATAATTACCGTCGCCACGGTCAGGAAACCGATTCTGCTCACTTTGGTGATAACAATGTGGGTTAATCTCTTCATACTGAATGCCTTGTAAGCGACACCAGAAACATAACGTTTGTTCATAAGTTTGTCAAGTGTCATTTAGTGAAACAGTGCTGAATTGATATTCTAATATAGAATCTCTGGCAAAATCGGTTTTGATCTTCTTTCTTTCCCCGTTTCTGTGACCATGACTTTGCATGAGCCCTGCCTACTCAGCAGCAAATCCATTCACGATGATGCCGCCTCCCACGAGAGTGTCGCCTGCATAGAACACAGCCGACTGTCCCGGCGTGACGGCAAACTGCGGCGTTTCGAATTCTACGTTCACTGTTCCGTCGGAGTTCCAATCCAGACTGCACGCCACGCCACTGTGATTATATCTGATGAGAATGTGGAGTATAGAAGTGTCCGGTTCGCCATACCAGTTGAGGTCCCTGACGATGCAGCCCGAGAAGTAGGCTCCCGATCTCGGCGCTACCGTTACACGGTTCTTATTCGCATCGATGTCCGTCACATAGAGTGCCTCGGGCCCGGGAATACCGAGTCCGCGACGCTGACCGATGGTGTAGGCTGAAATCCCCTTATGTTGCCCCATCACATTGCCTTCGCCGTCCACAAAATTGCCACCACTTTCCGCATTTGTCTGTTCAGAGGCATAGTCGTGCAGGAACTGCCGATAGTTGTCATCGGGTACGAAGCACAGTTCCTGGCTTTCGGCGACTTCTGCAGTTACCAGATTTGCCTCCTTTGCTATCCGCCGCACTTCGCCCTTGGTCAGCCGCCCCAACGGGAAGATGGTTCGCGCCAGCGCATCGCTACTTAATCCCCACAGAACATAGGATTGGTCCTTCCTGCTGTCGTGGCCCTTTTTTAAGATAGGTTTGCCGTCATCTACATGTTCAATGATGGCGTAGTGACCCGTGGCGATCCAGTGAGCATTCAGTTCATCAGCTTTGAGGAGCAGTGCACTCCATCGTACGCGCGTATTGCATCGGATGCACGGATTGGGTGTTCTACCCTCGAAGTATTCTCCCACAAGATAGTCAACCACGTCTTGCTGGAAAGCGTCCTGGTAATCGAACAGGTGATGTTCTACGCCAACAGATTCACACACTTTTTTGGCGTTTTCCACCGCCTCCGTTGAACAGCAGTAGGAAGCGGAAGTGTCGCCGCCGTGGTCCCACAGCTTCATGGTGACACCGACGGCACGGTATCCCTCCTCCACTACTCTCAGTAAGGCGACTGAACTGTCCACGCCGCCCGACATGGCGACAATGACGCTGTTGTTGTTCAATAACGTCTTCGAATTTTTTGCTGTCATGGAATAAGACGGCGTATAAGCGGTCTCATTTTTCGACGGTTAAGATTAAGCGTAGTAGAAATAAATAGGAAAGCGAAACTCAGAGAAAGTCGTTCCGTATTTCGCCGTGTTTCAGGGTGCTCTGTAGATTCTGATAGAAGGGGGGTTTGCGCGTCTCCAGCAGATCAAGAGTGGCCTCCATATCATATTCAAATCTTTGAACTTCCCATTTGAATTCATCGCCTACCGTCAAGAACCCGATAGCCCCCTTCGTGATCTTGTCGAAGGGGATGCCGGTGCTTCCCTGGCATAGTATCTTCAGGTTACCGTTCTGTTCCTCGCGCGGTACATGGATATGACCGTGTAGAAAGACAAACAGATTGACTTCCGGATATCTCAGTCTTACATGGTTTCGCCACGTGATGGCTTCTTCCAGGGACGGCGGCTGATCGTCTCTTTCGTACCATGCGTGGGAAAATTCAATGAGGGTTGAACCGATGTTATCTCGGTAGGAAACGTGTGTCCTGTTGCGGATGAAATCGATACCTTCGTCAACGATCTGTTCAGCCGCCCACCGTTCATGCTGGACGATACCCTGGCAGACTGGATCGTCAGGACTCATCCCTTCAATGGTGGGAAATTCTTGCTCCCAGATACGTTCCACCAGATATCGTTCGTGATTACCGCAGATGAAGACGGTATTCTCCATCGGAGCCAGGATATCGAGAATTTCTTTCGGTGCCGGGCCGAGGGAAAAATAGTCGCCCAGGTAGAGCGTCTCGTCCACATCATCCCGCTCACTGACTATGGAGAGTGCCTTCTCGAGAGCAGCGAGATTTCCGTGGATATCCGTCAGTATAGCGAAAGTCTTATTTGCCATTATTAACCTGCTTGAAATGTGCGCTAAGGGAATAAATATACTATTCATTTGACTTGAGCACAATTATTCTTTTCTGCCTTCTGAAGCCGGTCTCGCAGCATCGGGAACAATCTCTTGCCAAAGGAAACTGTGTGGACTAAACTTTGCGCCGTCTGTCATGTCAGCCAAACCCATACTTACCGTAGGCTCTATCGCCATAGACTGGCTTGAACTCCCCGATGGCCGCAAGGGTGAAGTTATCGGCGGATCCGCCACCTATTTCACCATGTCCGCCGGCAGGTTTGCTCCGGTACACGTGGTGGGTGTCGTGGGATCGGATTTCCCGCAACAGGGAATGGATATCTATCACGAATATGCCGCTAACACAGTTGATCTTCAAACCAAGGATGGAAACACGTTCCGATGGGGAGGGC
Organism: Candidatus Neomarinimicrobiota bacterium; assembly: GCA_030743815.1. Classification (NCBI taxonomy): domain Bacteria; kingdom Pseudomonadati; phylum Fidelibacterota; species Fidelibacterota bacterium. The sequence continues at coordinate 11,058 of JASLRT010000043.1, forward strand.
GATATCATTCAGACTGGGAGAGGCGGACAACCCTCTATACTGAACTGGGTGTTTTTGAATCGTTCAGCCCAAGATTGAGTACGGAGAACCGTGGATGTCCTTTCGTCTGCTTGGGCAACATCCAGCCGGCACTTCAGCTTTCTGTTCTAAATCAGCTCGGAGATCGTGAAAGTCTTGTCATTTGCGATACAATGAATCTCTGGATAGAGACTACACGAGATGATCTACTTCAAGTATTGCGAAAAACAGATATTCTACTTTTGAATGAGAACGAGGCACGCCTTTTGACCGGAGTGTTTGAGATAGTAGATGCCGCAAATCAGATCAGATCCATGGGACCGGACACTGTTGTGGTGAAACAGGGGAGCAGCGGTGCGACCCTCGTAGACGATTCTGGAGCCGTTCACGCCGGAGTCTATTCCATCGAGAGGATCGTGGATCCGACGGGAGCCGGTGACTGCTTTGCCGGCGGATTTGTCGCGGCGCTGGCCAATGGTAAAAGTATGAAGAGTGCCTTGGTTGCCGGTTCTGCCACGGCATCGTTCTGTGTGGAAGGTTTCGGTACGGAAGGTATGTTAAACCTGACTGAAGAGACTCTTCAAAAGCGGATGGACGTAGTGAGTGACCGGTCGGAATTTGCTTGAATAGACATGAACGGAGGGGTAAATTTTTCTGCCGCAGTTTAGACAAAAGTACGAGTAAGGAGGATCCTTTTATGCGTTTATCCATGTGTGCAAAACTTACTGTTTTATCGGCTCTTGTTGTGATCTTCTGGAGCTGTGCCAGCGAACAGATGACTTCCGCCCGGCTCTATATCCGAGAAGAGAACTGGGCGATGGCCGAGGAGATGTTGCTGGAAGCAGTAGAATTGGAGCCTGAAAATCCGGAAGTCTTCTTTCTTCTGGGAGAAGAGATATACGGCCGCAAAGAGGAGTGGGGCAAGATGAATGAAATGTTCGATCAGGCTTTGGCTCTGGCGCCGGACAAGAAACTGCCCAACGGCCTTACCGTTGCAGCATCTATCGAGAATGCTCGCCTGAAGTACTGGGCCGTCTACTACAACAGGGGGGCAGATTACTACAATCGTTCCATTAACGAGCCGGAAGGGAAGGAAGAGAACCTGAATATTGCCATCCAATCATTTGAGACGGCTAAAGCGATCAATCCTGACGATTCTGGTACTTATAAGAATCTGGTTTTCGCCTATATCCAGTCAGGGCAGACCGCTCTTCTTGAATCGACACTTGAGGAAGCGCTGAAGAGAAGACCGGATGATGCTGACCTGCTCGTATCAGCGGGAAAGGTCTATAAGGATAAGGGAGAGATTGAGAAGGCTATTGAATTCCTGGAGAAGGGGATGCGCATCAATCCAGCCAACAGCGCTGCGGCGAGATTCCTGGCCGATATCTATTACGATCAGGGTGATAAGGAGATGGCTATCTTCGCCTATCAAAAGGCGATAAAGGCAGATCCTGAGAATGTTGATTTGCATTTTAACCTAGGTGTGCTCTACCTTCAGATTGCTGACTATGACCTGGCTGAGGAGAAATTTCAGATAGTCCTGAAGCTTAATCCAAGCGACTTGGAGGCCGCCATGGGTATCGGTGAAGCTTATGAAAGAATGGAACAGTGGGAAGATGCCGAATACTACTACGGCAAGGCGCTCAATGTGGAGCCTGAGAATACAATCCTGTTAAGAGCGATGGCTCGAGTAATCTACAGGCAAGGTAGGATGGATGAGGCCCAGGAGCTGTTAGAAAAAGCAAAATCCATCGAATAGAGCTTCAGGTCAGCCGATCATTTTCCTTTTCTTAAGGTAGCCTGTGAGAGCCAAGTCCAGATCTTGGTTCGTGTAAAGCGGCACATAATCTATATTCCTCTTGCGGCACTCCATCTTGTACTTCTCCTGGAACTGTTTCACGACACGCTGGTAGGCTGACTGGATCTGCCACGGCTCTGTGGTAATCTGATCTCCTGTCTCCATATCCGTAAAGCGGGTTCTAACTGAAAAATCGAACTCGGTCTCTTTAGGATCCAGCAGATGAAAAACGATCACCTCGTGCTTCTTGTGCCGGAAATGCTTTAAGCCGGTTAAAACTTCTTCCGCATCATCGATAAGGTCCGATATTAGGATGATGAGTCCCCTTTTCTTGATCCGTTCAGCAAGATGGTGCAGGGCTGGTGCTATGCGGGTATCCTCTCCCGTAGACAGATTCTCCAGTTGCGCCAGGACCGTATTGAGGTGGCCCGGCGTCGACCGGGGCGGGACGTATCTTTTGATCCCGTCGTCAAACAGGCTGATGGAGACGCCGTCCTGCTGTGCCAGCATCAGGTAAGTCATGGCCGCCGCCAGATAGCTGCCGTAGTCTAGTTTGGATATCTTGTGACTGGTGTAGGTCATAGACTTACTCGTATCCAACAGGAGATAAGAGCGCAGATTCGTCTCTTCTTCAAATTGCTTGATATAGTAGCGGTCTGTCTTACCGTAGAGTTTCCAGTCCACATGACGGATCTCATCGCCCGGTCCGTAGGCGCGATGCTCCGCAAACTCAACGCTGAAGCCGTGGTAGGGACTCTTGTGCATGCCGATGATGTAGCCTTCCACGACGAGCCTAGCCCGAAGCGCCATGTTGTTCAGCTTGGCTACCATCTCGGGATGCAGGTATTTGCGTTTATCGATCGCGGCCATGCTATCGGATTTCTACGGTGAGCTTATCCAAGACCTGATCCGTGCTCACACCGTCGGCCTCAGCGTTAAAGTTAGTGATGATGCGGTGGCGCAGGACCGGTTTTGCCATGACGAGGACGTCTGATATATCAGGCGTAGGCCGGCCTTCCAGAACGGCCTTTGCTTTAGCGCCCAGGATGAGGTACTGTGACGCCCGGGGGCCAGCACCCCAATCGAGCCAATCGTTGATAAATTGCGGGCTTCCGTCACCGGGGCGTGTTCTGGCCACCAGATCAACGGCAAACTGAATCACGTTATCGGCTACGGGCACGCGCCGTACAAGAGACTGGTAGTTTGTAATCTGATCCCGGGAGATGGTGGACTTGAGTTGGGCTGCTGGTGCTCCGGTGGTAGTTTTGACGATATTTACCTCTTCCTCCCGGCTGGGATAAGTAATGCTCAGACTGAACATGAAACGGTCGAGCTGTGCTTCAGGCAGGGGGTAGGTCCCTTCTTGCTCGATGGGATTCTGAGTGGCGAGAACCAGGAACGGCTCATCCATCGTATACGATACTCCCGCCGCCGTCACCTTGTGTTCCTGCATCGCTTCTAGGAGCGCGGCCTGAGTTTTGGGAGGCGTCCGGTTGATCTCGTCGGCCAACAGGATATTGGCAAAAACCGGTCCCTGAATAAACTTGAATTCACGCTTGCCTGAGACGTGATCCTCCTCCAGAATTTCCGTCCCGGTAATATCGGACGGCATGAGATCGGGTGTGAACTGAATTCTGCTGAACTTCAGGTCGAGAATCTGAGCAACCGTTTTGATGAGTAGCGTCTTCGCTAGGCCGGGGACGCCTATGACAAGGGCGTGACCTTGGCACAGCAGTGTGATCAGGATATGTTCAATAATTTCTCTCTGGCCGATAATCGCTTTTCCCAGTTCACTATATATTTTGTCTCTTGCCTGATAGAGTTCTTCTACCAGTTTAACATCATTTTTTTTCGTCATATTATCCTCTTCAAATTCAAGAATTGCTGATGTACTAAGCCGCGAGAAACTACACAGCGACCCCAGCCAAATCAATGGAATTATCTTGAAATCCCTCTGGGGTCACCCTAATTTGATTTCTTCGACGTGAGTAAAACCGTGACTGTTGATGAAAGTTCCCCGTATGCTGTCAAAGAGATGGCAGAATATGCCGGTTCGCTGGCACCTGTTTCGCCGCGGACAGCGGTAGTGCTAGGGTCAGGGCTTGGACATTTCAGCGACTACGTAAATGACAGAATGTCGATTCCTTACGCTGATATTGCGGGTTACCCCACTTCAGGTGTTGAAGGACATTCGGGGGAATTGGTTTTCGGCAATCTCAGCGGCGAGCCGGTAATGGTGGCTAGCGGCCGCTTTCACATGTACGAAGGTTACGATATTGAAACCGTGACACTCCCTGTCAAGTTTTTCCATGAGCTGAAGGTTAAAAATCTGATTATCACCAACTCAGCCGGCTCTGTGCGCAGACGGCTGAAGCCCGGAACCCTCATGATGCTGAACGGCCACCTCGACTGCACCTTCAGGGAAAGCAGTAAAATGCCTGATATTGTTCGCGGTGAGGAGTATCAATCACCTAAACTACTCGATCATGCAAGAACGGCCGCGCAGACAAAGGGAATCGAAACATCGGAAGGAGTGTATGCGTGGATGCTCGGTCCCTCGTACGAAACGCCGGCGGAGATCGAGATGATTCGTGAGCTGGGAGGCGATGCGGTCGGTATGTCAACGGTGCCGGAGATTCGTGCGGCGGGCGATCTTGGGATGGAAGTACTGGGGATATCGTGCCTGACAAACTTTGCCGCTGGAATCACCAACCAGCCCCTCACCCATGAGGAAGTGATGGAAACCGCGGACCGTGTTTCGGGAGAATTCACCCGCCTGTTAATAGGAATCATCAGGCGGATAGCCAGGGACGGGTAAGAAGGGAGCGACCGTGAAACTGAACTTGAGACCAGAAGTTGAGGTGATTGGGGGCGAGATCGTCGATACGCGTCGTCATCTGCATCAGTATCCCGAACTAGGACTGGAGGAGTACGATACGGCGAAGTTCGTGGAGGAGAAACTTCGTAATTTAGGACTTGAGGTCTCCACCGGCGTGGGAAAGACAGGCGTGGTCGCTCTGCTCCGGGGCGACGACGGTCCGTGCATAGCGCTTCGAGCGGACATGGACGGCCTTCCGATTCAGGAGACGGCTGATGTGCCGTACAAATCGGTAAATGACGGTGTTATGCACGCCTGCGGTCACGATGGCCACATGGCTATGCTCCTCGGTGCCGCGAAGGTGATCTGCGCTATGCGGGATCAGTTGAAGGGGACAGTTAAGTTCATTTTCCAGCCGGCGGAAGAGGGCGGCGGCGGCGCCCGGCTGATGATCGAGGACGGCGTCTTAGCAGATCCTGACGTTGACGAGGTCTACGGCATTCATCTCTGGAACTATCAGGATTTCGGCACGATAGGTGTTCAGGCCGGTCCCGTACTGGCGGCGGCTGATGAGTTCACAATCACCGTAAAAGGGAAGGGCGGCCACGGCGCCGCGCCGCATGGAACGGTGGATGCTGTTGTCGTCTCAGCTCACCTGATCACTGCTCTCCAGACCATCATCAGCCGCAACACAAATCCTCTGGAATCGGGTGTTGTGACTATCGGCCAGATCGAAGGCGGCTACAATTTCAATATCATTGCTGATAAAGTAGTCCTTAAAGGGACCGCCAGGGCCTACTCGGAGGCAAACCGCCAGATGATCAAGCAGCGGTTGCGTGAAACATGTGATGGAATCGGCGCTTCCTTCGCGGCCGAGATCGTTTTGGACTATGCGGATGCCTATCCGCCCACCATCAATGCGGAGTCACCAGTGGAGAAAGTATCAGCGGCGGCAGCCAGGATTGTGGGCGACGGCGTCCAGCCCCCGTACATGACCATGGGCGGCGAAGATATGGCCTACTATCTGCAGAAGGTACCCGGATGTTTCTTCTTCGTAGGATCAGCACCTGTTGACAGGGAACCTATGAGCGTGCCGCATCACTGTTCCCATTTTGACATCGAAGAGCGGGCATTGCTGGTGGGGAGTTCTATCTGGATGCAGTTGGTGGAGGACGTTCTTACTTAGGTATATTGTTTGGGAAAAGGATCTGCTGTTCCCAGCTCAAGACCACCGAAACTTCTTCAAATCTACGTTCCCGCCTGTAAGGATGACACCCACCTTTTTACCTGCTAGACCGTTCGCCTGATTAAATACCGCCGCTACAGGTACAGCTGAGGAGGGTTCGATAATGATCTTCATTCTCTCCCATACAGTTCGCATGGTTGTAATAATCTCCTCCTCTGTCACTGTGAAAATATCGCTCACGTATTTCATGATGATGGAAAGAGTCAATTCGCTCAGTGAAGTGAGGAGGCCGTCGGCCATGGTGTCAGGATTAGTTTGCGGAACAAATTTTCCTGATTTAAAAGACTGATAGGCGTCATCGGCATTTTTTGGCTCAGCTGCGAAGACTGAAACCGAATTGCCCATGCCAGCCACCGCGATAGCGGTACCGCAAATGAGTCCTCCTCCGCCTACGGGGGCGAGAATGGCATCCAGATCATCTATC
>JASLRT010000044.1 GCA_030743815.1 Candidatus Neomarinimicrobiota bacterium
AATCCACATGAAATCTTCATTGCCCAGAGCGCGAACCAGAAATGACGGGAAACCGGCAATCCCTTCCCCCATGAGGAGCACTCCCGCCAGACAGGCAATTAGGAGACTGATAACCGCATCCCGCGTAATGAATGCCAGCACCACTGCTAACAGCGGGGGAATAACCGATATCCAGGACAGTTCCATCTGTGGCTAAGTGTTCAAGTGTTGTGGGGTTCGAGTGTTTCAGTGTTCATATACTCGTGTGCTCTAGCTGATACCAGAACACTCTAATAGGTTGAATTTACAGTAAGCGCATCGAAATCGTCCGTGATCTCCGTTGTATCAGAAGTGACTATCTGACTAGGGATGCTCTAGGCTGGAATTAGTAATGAGTCAACTTGCACAACTGATTAAGAGCAACCCCATCGAAAGGAATAATAGGTACACCGTTCGGACAGTCGTTTCGTAAACTTGTTTGACCACACAGTTACTCCGGCTGGTAATTCACCCAAATGGGACTAGACCATGCAACTGTCCCATCTTTATAAACAACACGAAGATAGTAAGAATTTTGACCTGGCGCAATGGTTTCATCATGCAAGCTTTCATAGGCAGTTCGAGAGCCACCGATTTTGCCTGAGACAAAAAGCTCTTCGTTATTGCGCACAATATAGGCATAAAGAATATCGTAGGATCTAACTTCGAAAGAAATTCCTGGAGGTTGATTTACTTCTATGACACTACCCATCGGAGCACCATTTATGAAAAATTCCAAATAATACTTTTCACCTGCCGTTGCATAATTTCTACGGCTCTTCAAAGCTTGCCATACATTTTCCCTGGTCAGGGTGCTATCGAGCAGAACACCAGTCCAGCCCCCTTTGTAGGCATCCTGACGCCAGCCCTCGTTGGCATGAAAATAGAGTCCATGCGAATCCGAAGCCCCAACAAAGCCAATTATTTTCCCCCTAGCAAGCCCATCCTGAGCAAACGTACCAGGCATCCCGCCACGGTGAGGAATAGGTAGGTTGCCCATATATTCATTGGCACCATGGATAGATATAATTTCATAATTTGTCTGTATTTCAGGATCATGGTCCTCCCAAGTCATGCCACCCCAAGGTGGGTGATGTGGAAAAGCAATCCCATCTTGTTCGTGCAAGACTTGGAACAAAGAAACTGCATCGAAAGCAATCGTGCCATGATGGTTGAAAAAGGGGCTATCTTCTCCGCCTTTAAAATAAACATTCTTATGGCCAATTCTTACGGTCGAATCCTGACGGCCACTCCAGGTCGAGTGGGTCCATTCGTAGGCGTTCAGGGTCACAAACTCACCGGGCCGGTTATACAGTTCGTTCAGGGCCTTCAGGTAAGCCCACTCACCAGGGGACAGGTGGTTGAAATCCGATGAGCCCAGTTCGTCATGATCGGTGATGGCCAGAAAATCGAGACGGTATATGTTTTGATACAGATTATAGAGCTCATCGAAGCTGCCTCCCCCATCGGAATAGGCCGTATGGACGTGAAGTTCACCGTAGTAGACCTGGTAATTTCCGTGGCGGGTCGGTCCCCGGAAGGAAGTCTCGGCCATCCCCGTCAAAGTATCAGGGTATGCTCCGGGCGTGAATTTATTGAGCCTGACGCTCACCTTTTGAGGATTCTTACGGACCATCTTCTGTAAATAAATGGTCCGACGGTCGCGCCGGGCCTGCCACATCTCGCTCCCCGATATCCAGCTGCTATGCACATAGAACCCCCGCTGCCCCCAGCCGATTTCATCCAGCAGCCAATTGCTGCTCCACTCACCGTCCTCATAATAGGCTGCGCTGAATATATGGTCATGCCGGGTGAACAGATAAAGACGGCCATAGGCATCGAACGTCAGGGTGGGATACTCGTAGGACTGGGTTTCGCTTCGGTCCTCCAGCTCGATGCCGTGCATCGTCGTCACCGGCTGGTACCATCGGCGTCCATCAAAGGCCCTTATCAGCGGGTATCTAATAATGCCCCACCCATTTTCTCCTCGACGATTGGTCGTCCAGGCGACCCACAGCCGGTCATCGTACCAGGCCAGGGCAGGTTTGGCATCGATGGCCGGGTGTGTGCTGACACGGATCGGTTCTTCAAATTCGCCCCGGCGGAAGCGACGGATATACACATCCGTGTTGCAGCCACTGGTATGGTCCCAGGCGAACCATATCGCGCCGCCGTGAGCCTCCAGCAGGGCGGGCCGGTAGGCATATCCGGGGCGCGCTTCCACCATTATTTCTTCCGACCACCGCCCTTCCTGGAAGTATCTTGCCACGATATGCATGTGCTTCTCGGGAGTTCCTCGTTCCCACGCTACCCAGACGTTTCCTGATCCCGTCGCCAGCACCACGGGCCTGAAGTTGTACCCTTGGCCGGAAGTCAGCTGCACTTCCTCGCCCAGACCCACATCGGAGTAGGTGCGAACAAAGATATTCCATTGCCCATCCCTGCGGGCGGACCAGACGACCCAGACCGTATCATCCTTATCTACAGCGATACGTGGCCGGTACTCCTCACCCGCCGCGGTACTGATTTTATAAGGTCCTCGCCAAATTGGACCCTGTGTAAATTTCAAGTAACGGGTTGAACCTTCACCCTCTGTAAAATCCTCATACTGAACATCGGGATCGTGAAAGCTGCTGAGGTAAACCGCTTCGCTGCCGTCAGGGGAGGTGTAATCGTAGGCAACGTATACATTCCGCCTGCTGTCCACCGCGATGGAAGGATACTCCAGCCGGCCCAGTTCTTCGTCACTGTATCCAGGGAGAGTGAACTCCTCCGAAAAATAGAGGTCATCTTGCTGTTGGAACCAATACTTGTCGTCCCGGCTGGGAGGATATCGCTTCTGGGGAGGCTGCGAAAAGAGCCCCTCGTTGAAAAGGGACAGTACGGCGATGAGCCAGACCGGCCACTGTCGGATTGTTATTTGCATGGTTAATCCAGATATATGGTTTCAGCTGAAGTGAATGAATACAAGGTTTACTGGTGGTTTGTTTGGGATTACTTCAGCAGCTCCCATACGGCGGGATCTTCCCTCCCTAATACCCACACGGAAAAGCCTCTCAGTCTATTCTTTTTTACGAGTTCCAGCTTCCGTTCGAATGTCTTTGCATTTTCAAAAAAGATATACTCGAACAGTCCCCCATTCTCGAACATTGTATAGGGAACACCCTGATCCTCCAGCCATACGATCTCCGCGTCATACCGCTCCGCCATTCCCAGCGCGTCGTTGTAGGCCAGGGACGAGCTCCACGACCTAGCATTCACGTGGTACAGTTCATCATCCTGAATCGTATACCAATGCATGGAAGCCACTGGAATGCCCAGCGAGAGTTTTTCACTGGGGACGTGCCTCAGAAAATATTCGATGTTCTTCTGTACCCAGGGCAGGCCTGCATTAGGTCCGGGCGGGGTGCGACGGGTATGCTGGGAATAGGTCATCACCGAAATAAAATCTCCCGCCTGGGCCAGAGCTTTCAAATCGTATCCCGCCCGCCAGTTGGTGTGCATCCATTTGAAGTATTTAGTGGGGCCGGGGTACTCCTCGGGTCTGTGAACCACCGCTACACTGAGGAGAAACCCTCCTTTGTGCAGGGCTTTGGCCGTCTCAGTGTAGAACTGGCTGTAAGCATCCCGGTCGTTAAAGTTCAGGTTTTCAAAATCAAATTGAATCCCTGAATACCCGTACCGCTTGCATTCGCCCACGAGCGAATTGATGGCCCGTCTTCTAGCCTCATCGTTGATAAGCAGTTTGTGCAGCATCTCCTGGTCGAACCCGGGGTTGGCGATAAGCGGCATGACACCCACATGGTGGGCTTGAGCCAACTTGAGTATTCGCGGGTCCACACTGCCCCAAACGACCCCATCTTCATCGACACTATATGCTCCTGGTGCGACGATGCTGATCTGGTCAATATGTTCAACCAGGCTCCTGTATGAGTCTGGATGATCATAATAGTAAAACAGGTGTTCGATTTTCTTCTGGGACAAGACCGGTGTTGTAGCGGCAATAAGCATAGACAGCAATATGACATGCGCTCTCATGAGATTCTCCTTTACGGGTATCTATCCAGGTTAAAGGTAATACATAAACCTATCGGTGTTGTTCGAGCAATTTCCAGACCTCGGGGTTCTCGTGCCCCAGTCTCCAGGCGGAGAAACCTCTCAAACCGTATTTTCCGATGATTTTCAACTTAGCCTGAAAACTACGCTCATCCTCCAGGAACAGGTACTCAAACTGGCCGCCCTGGTTCGGGAACATGGCCATGTGGACGCCCTGGTCTTCCAGCCAGAGAGGAGTCGCTCCGTTCTGTTCCAGTATAGCCGTAGCCCTTTCATATGAAACCCCCCGGGAACCAGTGGCCGCGCGGTCCTCGGCAACATCCGGGAACCAGTGGCGGGAATAAAGAGGAAAGCCAATAGATACTTTCCGGGCGGGGACCCGGGAAAGCACAAATTTCAGATTCTCTTCCAGCCACGGCATACCCGCCACCGACCCAGGGGTAGTGAGGCGGGTATGCTGGTCATATGTCATAATCGAGATGAAGTCGCTGATTTTGCCGAGTGCCCTGAGATCATACCCGGAGCGCCAGTATTTGAATATCCATTTGGAATACTTTATACGGCCAGCGAAATTACCCGTGCGGGGTACGACCGCGGCACTTATCTGGAATCCTTTCTTATGGAGAACCTCCGCAGTTTCACGGAAAAACTGAGTAAAGGCCTTACGATCATCTATATGGATGTTCTCGAAATCGAACTGGATGCCCATAAACCCGTGCGTTTGACACAACGCCCCCATGGTGTTTACTGCCCGTCGACGAGCAACCGGGTTCTGCAGAGCATTATGAAGCATCTGCTGATTAAAGCCGGGGTTCATCACTAGGGGCATGACCTGCACGCCATGGGCCTTAGCCAGAGCCATCATCCGGCTGTCTACCGACCCCCATATCACACCATCGGCATCCATGGAATAGACTTGGGGTGCGACGATAGTAATATGCTCGATATTCTCCCGGAAGCTGCGTAAACATTCTTCGCGATCTACGTAATAAAAAACAGTTTCCATGCCTTGAGAACCGGCTTCTAAGGGCAAACACAGGTATGATGCCAGAATAATGTTGAAGATGGCGTTTCTCATACCGGCAGAATGATTATAGCGGGGCAACATATCATTTATAATTGGACGGCAGGACACGTTCTGACATTCAGCAGAGCGGGTAGAAAAAGATCGGCCTTGCCAAGATGCTTTCATGGGAAACTACCCGGCAAGGCCTACGTTCTTGAATTACTTAAGAACAGATTTAAATAGGCGGATCTTCCGGCGTGTTTGAATTGTTATCTCGTTCAATAGAGGGATATGGATAAAAATTCCTGTTGCGCTCGTTTGTCAGGTTATCATCCGTCGGATCCAGGTTGGGATGAAACCTCCTGCTGTCTTCAAATCGCATCCCAGTGAGAAATAGTTCAATGGCCCGATTCTTATAAATTTCTTCGAGGATATCTGTCTGACTGTTTACATCCCCAGTCCAGGCTAGCAGTGCTGCATTGACCCCTAGGGGGTCATCAATCTTTTCTCTAACTAAGTTCAAATTGATGGCCGCATCCGAGAGCTGATTAAGCCTCGCATAGGCTTCTGCCTTGTTAAGCAACATTTCACCATGGAGGTAAACTGGAATCGGGGAAGTCTGGGTGGCCCAGAATCCAAGTCCTTGACTTAAGGGCTGCCCTCCGGCGTCAGCAAGCGCATTCCCGGCATCTTCTCCCAAATAAAATTCAAGCCTGCCATCCCCCTCTTCAGGAGCATAAGGATCCAGCAATCCAAAACTCGTTTGCGGCTTCAGGTCCGGCCCCGCAGGATTTATTCGAAACCATATGGGGTTGACATTGTTTGCATCGAAGTTGAACATTGAACTTACGGGGGTACTTGCATCATTTAATACTGCATTCGCATGAGTAATTGCGTCGTTATAGTCCCCAGCCATAAGACTGTACCGCGACAGAAACGCATTAATAGACTTCAGCAAGTTAAAGTCATCTCCCAACACGTTACTTTTAAAATCATCTGATAACGGAGTAGCATTGATTGCATCTCTGGCTTCTGTTAGCAAACTGATTGCCTCGGCCAAAACGGTGGCCCTACCACTGAAGGCCGCATCGCCTTCCGGAGAATTCATTATGACCGTCTGTTCCCACATGGAGACAAGGTATCCTAGGCACATCGCCTTGTAAAGATTGCCATAAGCGAGAAGTCCGCTATACGTACCAGATGCTAACTCAACAGATCCCACGCCAGCAATCAGCGCTTCAGCCATACCCTTGACTCTAAGAAGAGTTACCCAAGGGTTGGTTATACCTCCACTTTCAGGTGGCAGTTCAGTGCTTCCCCTAGCGAGCTCGTTTATGTTGAGATAGGTATTAGTCACTCCTAATTCCCGAGTAGTGATGCCGGGAGCCTCTATAACTTGACGCAATACTGTAGTGGTAAAATACTGGTTTATACCAATGCTGAATGCATACAGTCCTTCTTTAGAGTTAAGTATGACTTCCTCAGTAGGATTATTCGGATTAGAAAAATCATCTTCGCACGATGTTACCACCAGCATGAAAAGGGCAAAGATTGCAACAAATCCCTGTTTTGCTCTATACTTCATTTCCGTGTTTCTCCATATTTTTTAAAAGGAATTCAATCAAAACGTAGCAGTAATTCCAATTTTCAAAGTTCTCGGAATAGGGATTAATCCCATTATTCCACCCCTTGATCCATTGCTCTGGGCATCCATGTTTACTTCGGGATCCCACTTCGAGTAGTTATCAAATGAAATGAGGTTTCTACCGGCGACGGTAAATCTCAAACCGCTCAATCCGTTAATCGGATTAGCCCACAGGTACGAAACTGACAGCTCTCGAAGTTTTGTAAATGAACCATCTTCAATATAGGATTCAGCTATACCGAATTTTGCCCGCCCAGTACCCTTTACTTCTTCTCCGTTTAATTCCTTGCCAGTCTGTTCACCCCCACCAAATCTAAAGAACATTCGCGAGTCCCAACTCAACACATCAAATCCCTGAACAGCATCAAATTGGGCTCGGAAAGTGAGGTTTCCATATTTCAGTTCATTTATCCAGGAAGCTATATAATCGGCATTCGGATCTCCAATAACTTTTTGAAGAATAGCCCCCGTCGGCTGACCATCGGCATCCCTTTCAGGAACGTTATTGCCATTCGCATCCACCGAACCTCTTTCACGCTGAGGTATTCCGTTAGCATCTAAGAGTAAACTACCATCAGGATTCCGTGCAAAATAGCTTTGACGAAACACGCCTAATGGTTGTCCATTCATCGCCTTCGAGAACCCGAAATTGCCGATTCCGATCATTTCCCCCTCAATTCCACTCACCTCATTGATATTGGAAGAGAATGTGAAAGTGGTAGTCCAATTGAAATCTTTGGTTATTACTGGACTACCAGTCAGTTGTATTTCAATCCCTTTGTTGGTCATGTTTGCAATATTTTCAATTCGACTTCCTGCACCGGTAGATGGAGCCAGTGTTCGCTCTACTAACAGATCTTCAATCTCTTGGATGTAACTGGTAAATTCTAACCCCAGCCTGTTATTAAACATGGCCAAATCAATCCCGAATTCTGTTTCTGTCTGTCGTTCAGGTCTCAAATCAGCATTACCTATTTGCGAAGGAGAAATTAACCCCGACTTACCATGTATACTGACTGCACTGTAATTAGTCAACCTGTCAAATGGTCCGATGGCGGTTAGATTACCTGCTTGTCCCCAAGCAGCCCGAATTTTGAGATTATTAATTGCGCTCACAGTCCAGAAGTCTTCATCTGAAATAATGTAAGACAAACTGGCTTTAGGGTAGAACTGACTTCTCTCATCCTTCCCGAATACCGAAGAACCATCAATTCTGGCAGCTCCGGTAACGAAAAGTTTGTCTTTTAACCCAATTGTCTGCTGAATATATCCTCCCCAAATGGCCCTCTCGCTACTAAAATCTGTGGTTGAAATAGTTCCTGCACCTGCGGTGGTCTTAACTCCAAGAGCAAGCGCGCTGGCCGAAATTGTGCCCACGCTTGATTCATCATATTGATATGAATACCCTGCGGCAGTAACCGATGAAATGGCGTCTAAGAATTGGGTCTCATAAGTAACATTAAGATCACTGTTCATTTGCGTTCTATTGACGATTGATGACCTGGCTGTTCCTGTAACAGCTGTGGTAGTCCCAATGGGAGCATACCTTGTACCCCTTGAACGCGCATCGTCATAGCCAAACACATAGTTTACGCGCATTCCGTCAATGGGGGCCAAGGTAAATTGAATATCAGAGATCGCTCTCTTATTCTGTTGTTGAAAATCAAAAGTGTCCAAGTACTCAAGGATATTCGGATAAAATGTCATTGTCGGGTAATTTCCATCAGCGTCAGGTGTCGGATTTATGCTGTTGTCTGTAAACAGAATGGTCTGTAAAACGCCGTACCCATAACCACCATTGGGTTTTTCATTGCTATGGCTCGAGGAAACATAGGTTCCAATTGAAAACGAAGCCCTGTCGTTGATTATTTGGTTGACTCGCAACCGAGCTCCCGACCGGTCATAGTCCGTATTTTTCATAATCCCATTGTTTTTGAGCCAAGACAATGAAGCCAAGTATGTCGTATTCCCCTGGCCACCAGATACAGATAGATAGTTATCTGTACCTATGCTGTTTTGGAATACCATATCTTGGTAGTCATATCGAGTTACAGGAGTGGTAGTAATATCCGTGAGATCACCGGCACCGGCTGTCCAATCTTTGCCGACCTGATTGAAGGCTATCTTTTTCCGCAGTGAGTTAGAATTGACACTGGTACTGAAGGTGACCGTTGGTTTGCCAAACCTGCCTCTTTTTGTGAAAATCTGGACAACCCCATTGCTTGCTCTTGAACCATAGATAGCAGCAGCAGCACCCCCCTTAATTACCTCTATCCTTTCTATGTCCCGGGGACTGATGTCAGACAGTCGGTTCTGCACCACACTTGTCACTCCCAGAACATTCGTGGAACTATTATTCACAATTACCCCATCAATGATATAGAGGGGATCCGAACTCCCGTTTACGGTGCTGGCACTCCTTAACCTCACGCTAATTCCAGCGGCCGGATCTCCTGAATTCTGAGTTACTTGCACTCCGGCAAGTTTCCCGGACAGGGAACCTGTAATATCCAAAGAACCAGCCCCTGAAATACTGGCCTCTGAAATTGTTGAAATGGTATTACCCAATTGCTTCTTTTCCTGCAATCCAGATGCACCTGTAATTACCACTTCACTAAGTCTCAGGACATCTAGATCCATTGAAACATCTTCGGGAATTTCAGTGACACTCCCAAGTGTGATGGATCTTACAATTGTAGTGTACCCAATAAACGAAAACTGTAATTCAATATCCCCTTCCTTACGATTTGCTGTAATTGTATAGTTGCCTTCAAGATCTGTGATGTCCCCAACAGTCGATCCCTTAATAAAGACCTGCACTCCCCCCATGGGGGCCCCGATGTTATTAATTACCGTCCCTGAAATCGTATAGCTGGTTTGTGCATGTGTCTGTACAACCATACTGCAAAGGAAGGTACTAATCAAGATAAAATGGGCAAATTTTCCGTTTCGATTCTTGGTATGTTTTGTAAGAAGTTGATGCATAAAATTGTGCCTCCTTGGAAGAAATTATAATACTTTTTAGAAAAGATAACAAGGTTAAATTAAAAAATAGTTGGGGGCGGAGGACGATCTAGTCGAGATACGACGGCCTCTACATTGGGATCTTGAAAAGGCGGCGATGGAGGAGAATAATAGTGCTGTCATTAACAGCCTTTCCCTTGGTCTAACCGGCATAGACCGCAACACCCCGGAGTCTCACATGGCGAAATCATAGGGCGCGAGGAAGTAGCCAAGGGTGGTGTTACTATTTCTAGTTGGAGCTGAGTGGAGGAGTCTTGGCCGGAGCGACGAAGGGTCCGCTTCGAAGCGCACTGAGTTCGGCCTCATCGAAGCTTCCCCAAGGGAAAAACATGATTCCCTCGGGAGCCACAACCTCGCGTACCTTGGCGATACGATTGATGATATGCTCAATGTCACCGCGCGTTCCCATCCCGACCCAGACGGTTCCCTTTCCACGATTCTCTTGAGCTAGAAGTCCTTCTTGCACGACAAGGTCGTTGTCGGAGCCATAAGACATGAGGCACACGGAGTCAATTTCCCTGCGACGGAGCCATCCAATCCAATCCTGCAAAGCCTGATGGCGACCAAGATGAAAACGCGACAGGACGGCTGCTGAGACGCGGGTTCCCGGGCGCCTGGTGTGTACGTCTTCGCGAATACGTCCCACAAGATGCCCAATTCGCTGGCGTTGCCATTCCAGCCACGTTTCGAAGCGCACCGAACCGATCTTGACATCGCGCGGATCAAAGCCGTATTCCTTCTCAAAAGCCGCAATCACGAGAGGGTTGTAATCCAGATCATATTTAACCTGAACGCCGCGCGACGGATAGCGGATGAAATCGAAGTGAATACCGTCCACGTCGTACTTCTCGACGACTTCAAGATAGACACCCACGAGATAATCCTGAACCTCAGGGGCGGCAAGCGAGAGAAATCGGCCTTCGGAGTACTGGGCTTGAAACTCCTCGGTCGTGTAATCAAGCATGGACTTCCCGGAACGATTGACCATGACAAAATCGGGTCTTCGCCTAACAATGTGCTTCGGATCATCGGGCAATTCGTCTGTATTCCAGACATATCCAGCATTGAGCCACGCGTGTATTTCGAGCCCTCGAGCGTGGCCGCGTTCGATGAAACGTTGAAGAGGATCGAACGACTTTGGCTGATCAGTAAGGGAGGTCGCGCACGGCTCGGTGGCCGATTGGTAATAAGCATCTCCGCGGCCTCGGACCTGAACAAACAGTGTATTGAAGCCGGCCTTAGCCGCTGAATTCACAACGTTGTCGATATTTTGGGGTGAATTGAGCTCATTGCGCACGACCCAAACGCCGCGCCCCTCGAATCGGGGACGCTTCAGCCATTCCAAGCAACGTCCCAAGATGTCGCGGCGCACAACGGTCGGCCGTACGCTCTCCAAGGGAAACGTCAGAAGCACAGTTCGATAGGTTGGGGTCTCATGAGCGACCCCTAGATAGCCCGGCAGATCGGAAAAGCGAACGAGATGAGTTGCTCGGTCGTTAGTTCGATGGATGTGCGTTAAATTATCAGCCGCGACATCGGCCTTGGGGCCGAACGTCAAATCAAACCTGATCCCCTCCAGAATCGAACGATCATTTCCCTCTAGAGGAAGGTTCAGATACGTGCTGCTCCAAGTGATCAGGGAATTGGGCATAACGTAGTCGCATCCCAGGCGGCTTGTCAACCACGAGTGGTCACCGCTGCTAAACACTTCCGCGGGGAGTCCCGGCGAGACGACGAGCAAGTTCCCGCCGCTATCGAGATACTCGTTCAGTGCAGAGCGATTGTCGGCGCTTAACGTGCCCGACGTATCGTTGCCGCAATTCCATGCCACAACGTCCGCGCCGGAAAGCCTCTTGGCGTTCGTCTCATTAACCGTAATCACCTCACATTCTGCCCCGAGAGTCTTGAAACTTTCTACCCAAAGTTCCTTCCAGTCAAACTCAGATATGAAATCATCCACGATCAACACACGAGACTGCGACCACAGCTGCGAAGCCACCATCAAGAAAGTTATTGTCAGACTGATCGTTCGCATCTCAATCCTCCTTAATCCTCCTTTACTCCACGATCCCGCACCAGCGCGCCGTTGCCGGGGAACTCTTCTTCAATTACCGTCTCAACCGTCACCGGCGCCTTCACACTGAAGCCATCTTTTATCTCAGGAGTAAACGGTCCGCTCCGCCATAGACTGACAGGCTCGGGACTGACCACATCTAAGTGTCCATTGAACAGGGCACTCTTTCCCCCTTCACCATCGCCTTCCCGTGTGGCGACCACATTGTACCGCCCTTCGTAGCCCCACGGAACGGGCACATAACCCGGATGCTGCTCCAAGTCGGAAGCGTCGATGGGCACCTGAAGTGGAGTGAAGCCGAGGGACGCCAACTGATCCTCCACCACTCTCAGCGCGGAACCTTCATTACCTAATGTGCTGGGTTCCGCAATGAGACGAGAGGTAAAGTCCAAGATTTCGTCAGTCAATCCGTGAACTGTTTCGAGAACGTGTTTTTCCTGATGCTTCATGGTAAGGTGTGATGAGAACATGCGAAGTTTTTCTGAGCATTGTCAAGGATTAGTTTTAGTTGCGCGTTCTTCACAGAACTATGACGACACTCGACTATCTTATTTTTGCCGCCCACATGTTAGGGGTACTCTGTGTAGGCGCATATTTTTTCCGGAAGAACAGGGGTGCCGAGGACTACCGAGGACTATTATATTGGAAGGATATAGATTGGTGGGAGCGTGGTTCTCAGCAGTGTTCATCATCCCGAAAATCAAGGGCCTCGACGCACGACAAGTGATGATGACCTCCCCTGACTTTCTGCGATACCGGTACAGTGATCGGGTTGCCCTTGTTGCGGCTTTCAGATATGTTCGCTGTAATAGATTTCTTGAACTGTCAAGCCGCCAATGATTTCGGCCACCTGTCCGGCAGAAGCGGGCAGGTATTATTAGCTCACAACCCGAGAAGCTTTGTACTTACCCCGCCATCAATGACAGGGTAATATTCCCCCTTGCTTCTACCTTTTATAAGCGGACAGATCTGTTTCTGAGGCAACATTTTATTCTACTAAATTGCATAGCGCCGCCGTATGTTTGACGAGTATGGCACGGCAAATGACAATCATACTTCTGCTTTTTGTTTCATCCAGCAGTCTCGACGCCGTACCGCAGTCAGTGACACCCCCACCTACCCCGGTAGAAATTAACGAATTGCCCGAGAATATGCCCCTTGTCACCCGCCTCCTCTGGGGAGAGCAGGGTCTCATCCGCACGCTGGGGCTGGCGCCCAAGGACCGTATTGCTGAACTGAAGCTCAGGACTTTCATGCTTCAGACGCACCAGAAGTTTGCCTTGGGAACGGTGGCTCTGCTTTCCGGACAAACTTACACAGGGATGCTGATGGCGAAAGGGAAAACAGATGGTTATGAAAAAACGCAGGAGATTCATTCATCCCTGGCGGACGCCACCTTCGCTGCCTACATCGTCACCGGAAGCTTGAGCTATCTGGTGCCTCCAGCCGTCAGCTATAAACAGAAAGTGGACCCCATCCGTCTGCACCGCTGGCTCTCCTATCTGCACATGGCGGGGATGGCGGCGCTTCCCGTCTTGGGCGAGATGGTTGAGGAGCCTTATGAATACAATATCTCCTATGACGACGCCCTCAGACTACACCGGAGTGTGGGACTGGTGACCCTTGGCGCCGTCATCCTGTCAGCTGTCCTCACCCTCTTTTAGTGACTGTGAAGCAGCTCTGCCTCTGCCTGATCGTTGTCTTTCTTCAGTGGCCGGCGGCTCAGTCACACAGCTACGCCATCACAGATAACAGCACTATTATCTACCACGGACATCACCCGTTTCGCGACTGGAGCGGCATTTCGCACGCGGCGTCAGGCAGCGTTGCAGTATTAGCGGGAAATCCTGCTTCCTCAAGTTGCTCTGTTCAAGTCAGCCTGGAGAGTTTCGACAGCGGCAGCAGCAGCCGTGACTCCAACATGCTTACCTACACAGAATACTATCTTTATCCCGATGTGGTCTTCGAATCGGAGAAGATCTCTGTTTCAGGCCACACGGTAACAGTACAGGGGCAGCTCTCCTTTCACGGCGTGACCCGGACTGTCACCGTCTCAGCCGAAGTGGACACAACGGAACAGTTCAGTGCCTCTGGAATGTTCTCCATCTCCCTTTCCGATTACGCCGTAGAGCGGCCTTCTCTCTTTCTCCTTCCCATCAGTGACAAGATTGACATTGAATTTGATCTCAAGGGTGTCCTTAATGAGAATGAATAAGAAAACCTCTCAAACTGTGATAACAGTGACGGCATTGGTGGCGCTCTGTCTGATCCCGATTCTCTCCCGCACCATCCCTTTCCCGGGAGTAGTGTGGTTCAAAGGCAATCTTCACACCCACACCCTCTGGAGTGACGGTGATGCGCCACCTGAAGTGACCGTAGGCTGGTACAAGAATCACGGCTACGATTTTCTGGCGCTGTCCGATCACAACATTCTGTCGGCGGGAGAGAAGTGGATTCCTGTTTTAAATGAAGGTAAACCAGACAACTGGCCCCCTCCCTTCACCACCGCAAAACTGAACAATCTGAAACAACAGTTTGGTGAGAATTCAGTTGAGTTACGATCAGAGAATGATTCTCTCTTCATGCGTCTCAGGACACTCGAAGAGTTGAGGGAACAGTTTCAGCAGGCTGGCCGGTTCATCCTTATTCAGGCTGAAGAGATAACAGACACCTTTGAAAAATATCCCGTCCACGTGAACGCCACGAACCTTGAAACACTCATCATGCCTCAGGGAGGTGGAAGCACCTCCGACGTGATGCAGAGAAATATCGACGCCGTCCGCGCCCAGCGTGACGAGACTGGTCGCCCCATGATTGCACACATTAACCACCCCAATTTCGGCTGGGGAATCGTAGCTGAGGATCTGATCCGCCTGAACGGCGACCGTTTTTTTGAGATCTACAACGGACATCCCGGCGTAAGAAACTGGGGTGACGAGTCACATCCGGGTACCGACCGCATGTGGGATATTGTTCTCGCCATGCGACTCGCTCAAGGCAGGGAACCCCTCTACGGCGTCGCCGTGGATGACGCCCACTCGTACTACGAAATCGGTGTAGGAGAATCAAACGCCGGCAGAGGGTGGGTGATGGTCAAGGCACCTCAGCTCAGCGCCGAAGCACTTATCGAGGCGATGGAGCGAGGTAACTTCTACGCCACAACGGGCGTCCAACTTGAAGATGTAGCCGTTTCGGACGGGATGATAAAGATCACGATTCAAGCCGATGAAGGTGTCAGCTACCGCACACAATTCATCGGTACGCCGCGGGAATTTGACCGCTCATCCAGACCTGTGTCGAATGCGGACGGTACACCGCAGCATATCTCCCGTATCTACAGCAGCGATATCGGTCAAGTACTGTTCGAAACCGAGGCCAATCCTGCCGTTTACGGATTTTCGGGCGACGAGCTATACGTGCGGGCAAAGATTGTTTCGGACAGGAAACATCCAAATCCATTCGCCGAAGGGGATGTGGAAACAGCCTGGACCCAGCCTGTTACTGTTTCTCCAAGCCAGTAGAGTGAAAAACGGAACCGTTTCGCTCAGCCGTTAACTGGTCTGAATAACGCCGGCGGATTCCAGCCGATCTATCGCATCATCCAGCTGCAGAATATTCTCTAGAATCTCACGGGTGTGCTGACCCAAATCTGGGGCGGACTTTCTTTCAGGCTCAGGGCAGGAGGACAGCATCGCCGGACCGCGAGCAAAGCGATAAGTTCCCACCATCGGGGCATCAATGTCCAGTAGTGCTTTGCACGCCTTCACCTGGGACGACTCAAAGATATCCTCCGCCGTGTAGACAGATCCCACCGGAACGCTCTATCTTGATCACTTCAGCCCCTGCATCCGCCAGAAGCATGGTGCAATAGGGGACGCTCATGTACTGTTCCAGAGTCACCACCCTTATACTGTCCAGCGGCCGTTTTACACTACTCACCAATCCACTCCACAACTGTTGATACCCCTTGTCCCACGCCGACACAGAGGGTTGCCAGTCCGTAGTACGGCTTCTCTTCGCCGGAACCGCGGCGCACCATCTCGTGGAGAAGCGTAGTCAGGATACGGCCGCCTGAGCAGCCGATGGGGTGCCCCAAGGCCACAGCACCGCCGTTCACATTGGTAATCTCCTCCCCAAACTCCGCCCGCCGCATGACGCCCACAGCCTGAGCCGCAAATGCTTCATTCAGCTCGATGAGCCCCATATCATCCACAGTCAGACCGAGACGGCCGAGAACTTTATCGGTGGCCGGCACAGGACCGTACCCCATGACGCCGGGATCCACCCCCGCCACAGCCGAACCGAGCCACCGCGCCATCGGCTTGAGTCCGAGCTCCTTCGCCTTCTCACCACTCATGAGCAAAACAGCAGCCGCGCCGTCATTGATTCCGCTGGAATTGCCCGCAGTGACCGTCCCGTCTTTGCGAAATACCGGCTTCAGTTTTGCCAGCTTTTCCAGTGAAGTATCGAGAACGAAACGTCCGTTCTCTGACTGGTAGCGGGGATGTTCATCTCTGTCCACCAGAACGGGGTCGCTCTTCCGCTGAGGCACGGAAATTGGAATGATCTCGTCCTCAAATCTGCCGTCATTGATTGCCGCCACTGCACGACGCTGACTCTCCAGAGCGAAGGCGTCCTGTTCCTCCCGCGTAATGTTCATCTCCTCAGCGATATTCTCCGCCGTCTCCCCCATACTGATAATGGGATACATAGCATCCAGCTTCGGATTCGGATAACGCCAGCCGATTGTCGTATCGTATATCTTCGGCTGGCCGATTGCAGGCCACCGCTCGGGCTTCGGCATGGACCATGGTGCACGGCTCATACTTTCCACACCCGCCCCGACGAAGACATCTCCCTCTCCCACAATGATAGACTTCGCCGCCTGATTCACCGCCTCCAGTCCCGATGAACAGTTCCGGTTGACGGTGACACCGCCAACCTCCACAGGGAACCCTGCCAGCAGAACTGACATGCGCGCCACGTCCCGGTTGTCCTCGCCAGACTGATTACAGCAGCCGGCGTAGACATCTTCAATGAGCGCCGGGTCGATGCCACAACGTTCCACCAGACCCTTCAACACGGCAGCTAAGAGATCATCGGGCCTAACGGTGGAAAGACCCCCTCCAACACGACCGATAGGACTCCTTACCGCATCAATGATTACTACTTCTCTCACGATTCAGTTAATCTCCTTTTTGTCAGTGTAACGGTGTGTTAGCAGCAGAACAGTTCAGAACTTATGCCGTACTTAAGGGGTCGCCGTTGCGAGATCTCTTTCTGACGCCTCTTTCTCTCTCAACTAAATGCTCCACTCCACCACCCTCTCGATCGCCTCCATCGTCTCAGAGCAGTATTGGCGCAGGAACGACAGCGGAAGTTCTTGATTCAGCGGAACGCTGCTGCCCGCATCGAGGGCTTGTCTGCCGTCAAAATTCACGTATGCCTGTCGGGCATTCAACCCGTCAGCAGGACTACATCCGTTTCCTCGAGGATTCTTTCACACAGCGCTGCGCTCGTTTGTACTGAGCGTAGCCGATTCGGCTATCTTGCGAATGTAGCGGCTGGAAACAGTTTCCCTTTTGCTCATGACAGCTTGTTACTTCCTCACGTCAAACTTAATCACGAAAAGCGGAAAAAACTCCAAGGTTTGCGGCCCAGAAGAAGGGCCAGATGACACCTGCTAATTTTTTCCATAGATACAAAACTCTGGCGAAAAACTTTTCATATTTTAAGGATCTATATAGTTAAAAAAGGGTTGACTTAAAGGTATTCGTATGAGTATAATCGCCTCGGTTCTTCTGAAAGGTTAGTTAAAGGAGGTTATCTGATTATGAAAAATCGAGGATTATCGCTCTTTCTGGCGGCAGGTTTGCTGAGCATGCAACTTGTCTCTGGCCAGTCAGTAACAGCAACGGGTTCTGTGACAGACGCACAAACCGGGGAGCCCCTTGTGGGGACGCAGGTATTTGTAAAAGGGACCTTCATTGGTACAACATCCGACATGAACGGAGACTTTACCATTGAGGTGCCGTCACCCGACGTGTCGCTGATGGTCGCATACATGGGGTACAAGACGCAGGAATTGGCAGTTGATCCTGCTGCGGGTCCAATGAACATCCAGATGGAGCCGGACGTGTTGAAGCAGGAAGAGGTGGTTGTCACCGGGTTGGTTTCGACCGTTAAGCGGCGCAATCTGGCAAATGCTGTAGCGACGGTTTCCGGCGATGAACTTGTCACAGCTCCTACTCAAACACTGGACGGTGCGTTGAACGGAAAATTTGCCGGTGTCAACATTCGCCGCAACACAGGCGCTCCCGGCGGCGGTATCAACGTCAATCTGCGTGGATCCTCTACTCTCACTGGCGGCACCCAGCCGCTGTACGTCATTGACGGCATTATCGTTAACAATGATGCTAACCAGTCTGGTATTGACGTAGTAACCAAGGCCACTGGCGCCGGCAGTGCCCGGCCCCAGGGCCAGCCCACCAACCGAATTGGTGATATCAATCCCAACGATATTGAGAGCATTGAGGTGCTGAAAGGTGCCAGTGCCGCGGCCATTTACGGTGCCAAAGCTTCCAACGGTGTGATTATTATAAGGACCAAACGGGGCCGCGGTGGCAAAACCAAATTTAACTTTTCCCAGAAAGCAGGACAATCTGCGGTTCTGAAAAAAATGGGGCATCGTGTGTTTGAAACCTACCAGGAGGCTGAAGATCAATTCGGTGCGGATATTGCTGCCCTTGGAAATAACGCCAGTGGCAGTTGGGCCGGAAACGACTTTGACTATGAAGGAATACTTTACGGAGAAACCGGTCAATTGAAAGAGACGACCGTGAGCGCCGTGGGTGGCAATGCGCAGACCCAGTTCTATGTCGGCGGTCAGTATATGGATGAAGGTGGAATCATCAAGAACTCCGGATACGAAAAAATATCCGGCCGCGTCAATCTAGATCACCGTTTCAGTGAAAAAGCGAGGATCAGTATAGCTACGAACCTAATAAGAAGCAGTGCTGATCGCGGCGTGACCGGCAATGACAACAGTAACCTGACATACGGTTTTTCCATTGGATTTACACCCAGTTTCATCGATATCAGGGATGCGGATGGTGACGGTATTTTCCCTACCCACCCCTTGAACCCATCCAATCCACTTGAAACAGCTGAGTACCTAGTGAACAATGAGACGACTCACCGCGCGTTAGGTTCTATGCAGTTCGACTACAGCCTGTTGAAGCAGTCTACGCAAAGCCTCAATTTTCTAGCTGTGGGCGGGACAGACTTTTATAATCAGGAAAATGAGGTGTTTGCACCACCTTTCCTGCAGATAGAAGAATCACAGAGCGAGCCAGGACAATCGGTGATGACCACAACAGATAACCTGAATACCAATCTGTCGTTGAACCTTGTCCATAAGATAAAAATGGGCGGTATAAACCTCAATACCACCGCGGGGCTGCAATACGAAACACGGGACAGGAACAGTGTCTTTGTTCACGCCAAAGGGATGATTCCCACGCAGACGAACGTCGATAATGCCAGTTCTCAAGCGGTATATCACGATAAAATGAAGCAGCAAGATAGAGGCCAATTCTTCCATGAAGAAATATCCGTTGGAGACAATATCTACGTCTCATTCGGTGCCCGTGGAGATGTTTCCAGCACCATGGGTGATACAGAAACCATGGAATGGTATCCTAAAATGGCGGCATCTTATCAGTTTGGCGAATTCGCCGGACTCTTTGATAACCTGAAGGTGCGCTTTGCCAGAGGTGAAACTGGAAACATGCCAAGCCCTAGTGCCAAGTATACCACGATGTCATCTTACAACATTGGTGGTGTGAATGGATTACAGGCCGCAGGGGTAAAGGGTAACCCGGACATTAAACCTGAACGCACTGCCGAAACGGAGTATGGGGTTGATTTCTCTATCATGAATGGTTTCGCTGTAGCTGAAGCGACGATGTTCAGCCAGAAAATCACTGACCTTATTCTTGAAGTTGATATGCCTGCATCTACCGGATCAGGATCCAGCTGGGAAAATGGTGGCGAGATGGAGACAAAAGGGACAGAATTCTCGTTAACCTTGAATCCCACTAAACTGGTTAGTCTTGGTGGATTAGACTGGGTCTTCCGAACTAACTATTATACCACAAGCTCAGAGGTTACAAAGCTGAATGTAGATCCATACAACTATGGTGGTTTTGCAACGTTCCTGGGTACATACCGAATTCAAGAAGGGTGGTCACCTACGGCCATAGTTGGATCAGAGATGGATGGGGATAAGTATATAGAACTGGGGAATGAGACTCCTGACTATACGGTATCCTTTTTCAATGGTCTTCGTGTTGGTCCTGTCAGTTTTTCTTTTCTTATCGATCATAAAGAAGGCGGGCATGCCATCAACCTGGCCAATCTGATCTATGATCTTGGCGGTACTACAGGAGATTATGACAAAGAAGAGTTAGACCTTGATGGAGATGGTACAAAATCGGGCAATGGAAATGAGAGGCTAACCGTATTAGGCGGTGTCACAGCTCCATATATTGAGTCAACGGCCTACACCATGCTACGTGAGGTCAACCTGACCATCTCACTTCCGAGTACTCTTTCAGATGCTCTGAACTTGGGATATTTGCAGATCGGCGTTGCTGGAAGAAATCTCTGGATGGACACGTCCTATACTGGATTGAGCCCTGAAGTGAGTCAGTTTGGCAATGTGCCGGTGGGCGGTTCCGTTGACACCAACCCGTACCCGCAATCCAAGAGTACCTATTTCACCCTTTCCGCAGGATTCTAACCGAGGAGAAAATGATTATGATGACAATCAAAATGAAAAAAATAGTGAAGATACTCCCGCTGGCTATCTGTTTCCTGTGGGTAGGATGTGAAGATCTGGATTTCCCCGATCCAAATAACCCCACCAGTGACACGGCAACCATCCAGTCTCTTGTGACCGGGGCTGAGGCGGGCTTGCGTTACGATATCGGTATTTATCTGCGGAATGTACTGGTTATAGGCCGAGAGGCATACTACCTTGAGCCAGCAGACCCAAGATACACCGGTGAATTGATGACCGGGCCGGTCGATCCTGGCGGCTTCCTGGCCAATCGTCCCTGGAGCACCAACTACAAGGTTATCCAGAACTGTCTGACTCTAGTGAACAATCCTGACGCTGATAGCGGTTCGAATGGATTTGCAAAAACACTCCACGCCTATTGTCTGTGGCGCATCTTGAACCTGACGGATGAAAATGGGGCTCGCCTGAATTACGATGGCGATATCACCGTTGCGGTTGCATCTAAGAGCGCTGTAATGTCGGAGATCGAAAGCTTGCTGGATGACGCTTATTCCGACCTGACGGGCGCTGGATCTGCATTCTCTTTCTCACTGTCTGACGGATTCAGCGGTTTTGATACACCCGCTACATTTGCCCAGTTCAACCGCGCCCTGAGGGCTCGCGTAGCTGTTCACCAAGACGATTGGGGCACCGCTTCAACTGCCCTCGATGATTCATTCCTCGATGAATCCGGAGATCTAGATGTTGGTGTATACCATGTGTTCAGCTCCGGATCTAACGACCAGGATAACGAAATGTATGAAGCCGCAGATGCGGACTTTGTGAAACTGATGGTCCATCCGTCTTACCTCACAGATGCCGAAGAAGGGGATCTCCGCATGTCCAGCAATGTTTCAATCCGGGCCGACACAATTAAGTACGATGAGCTGGAAAGTTATCTCGCACCTACGGTCTGGAGCAGTTCATATGATCCTGTTCCCATCATCCGCAATGAAGAGCTGATTCTCTTAAAGGCTGAAGCCGACATAGGCAGTGGTGGAGATGGATTGACAGAGATTAACATCATCCGCGCGGCACACGGGCTTGCAGATGCCACTTCAGGTGGATTGGAACAGCTTCTACATGAAAAGCGGTACTCCCTGTTCCTCGAAGGACAGCGCTTAATTGATATGCGGCACTACGGGAAAACTGATGAGCTGCCTATCGATCGCCCGGCTCGTGGAGACACCATTGTGATTTTCCCGATTCCCGAAACGGAAGTACCGGGTTAATCCCAGCAGCGATTAGTTGCTATAATTAGGGGGCCTCTTTAGGGGTCCCTTTTTTGTATCCTGCAATCTTATATGCTACAGATCTGCCGAGCCTAATGAGGGACACAGATACGACCACAATTGCCATGAAGATCCAGGCAAACGAGGCGGGCAGTCCGAAATTATATCAGGGAGATGCTTCAGCCTGTACAGCCACCAGCACCGCACCGCGAGCTACCGCATCTTCTTTGAGCTCAGCCAGTGTGAGCCTAACACCTTGCATCCCGCCGCCGATGGCGTGCTGGTCAGCAGTAGCTTCCACAACAGGAAGCAGCACTCCCCCCAGACTTTCATAGACGCCCCCACCAATAACAATTCCATCAACCCCGGTGAGGTTGATAACGTTGGCCACAGCCACACCCAGAATTCTCGCCTGCTCGGTCAGTAGCCGTCTCACCAGCTTATCCTCCTCATCCCACGCACGCCGCAGGTCATCGCCGTTAACACTCTCGAGATCAGCTTCGGCGGAATCGACCAGCAGTGACTGTTCACCTTCCATCAGAGCTTGCCGCAATTCGCGAATAAAGCCCAGTTTACTGACGAACGCTTCCAGACATCCGCGCTGACCACAGCCACATAGAGGACCATCGATCATTACCACCATGTGCCCGATTTCTCCGGCGGTGTTGTTGCTCCCTTTTACAATTCTTCCATCAATAACGTAGCCGCCACCCACCCCTGTTCCGGGGACAATCCCATAAAGAGAGCGCAGCCCCTTGCCGGCGCCAAAGTGGTATTCAGCCAGAGTTGCCAGGTTCACGTCATTCTCAACCGTCACCGGCCGGCCTAAAACTGATTCCAGTGCTGAAGCTACAGGTGTAGCTTGTAAATCGAGGTTCGGCATGACGGCGACACTTCCAGTTTCATCTACCGGTCCGGGGACGCCGACTCCCACCGCCTTAATGTCAGAGAGCGACAACCCCGCCTGTACCAGAGCTTCTCCAAGACAATTACTCATGGCTGTGGCGATGGGTTCAAATGATCCCTCATGAGGCGTCTCATCTTTGTGGCGCCCGGCTAGAACTCCATCATCAGAGACGACAACTGCCGCAATCTTGCTCCCGCCCAGGTCTATGCCCGCTTTGAAATGTGAATCAGATGACATGCTAACCTCGCATCAAATTACGTATCGTTTCCCCTTTAGCCTCAGCCTTCACCTTTTCCTTGGTCTTGACATAACACTAGTTCCTGCCCAGCATCTCGAGCCCGATGTTCAGATAGTCGAGCATGTGACGGGTGATGAGGAACTTTTCCCTCACAGACTCTTTAGCTCGCGCGCCCATTTCTGCGGCCATATCGCTGTCCTGCAACAACTGGACGATCTTCGCAGCGCACTGAGAGAAATCTGTGGGAGTCACCAAGAATCCCGTCACCCCGTCTTCAATCTGTGTTGGGATGCCGCCGACGTTGGAAGCCACCACCGGCGTCCCCTTCCACAACGCTTCTGTTACTACCAATCCGAATCCCTCCCGGGTGGACTTCTGAACGATTACCGCGGAATAGCGCTGCAACACGTTTACAAGAACAGGGTCATCTCCGCGTACGAACAGTACATCACCAGATTCCAGATACTGTTTTGCCGTTTGTGCCATCCGCTCATAGATACGCGCCCCTTCAGGATCGTCACTGGCCATATTGTAGCAGAAAACGAGCCGGCAATCTACCTCCTTTCGCACTTCCTGCCACACCTTTATCACTCCTTCGGGATCCTTCCACGGATCAAACCGCGACACCTGAGTAATAAGCGGCTTATCGGTAGGGATTCGCTCTCTGTCGAAATATCTATCGATCACCTCCTGGGAAAGGTCCATATTCTTCGGTGAAAGTGGATCGATAGAAGGGGACACAATCCGCTGCTCTACCTCAAGATCTTCCCGCCTGTAATCATCTGCTGAAACAATCATCCGTTCGTATTCGAGAACGAAAGGTTCCATGAAATGCCACGCCTGACTGTTCGGCTGAGTGATATCGATGTGACAGCGCCAGACCCACGGTGCCTCGTGATCCACAAAACGAACGAGCCCGGCGGGCTGTGGGTCGTGAATGATTACCACATCATGACCCAAGTCTGCAAATTGGGCAAACTTCTCATTGGTACGGCTGTACAGATCAAGTTCCTCTTGCGAAAAGGTCACCTCCTCATCCCCCTGAAGGGCGTTGTGAAACTTCTTGGTCACTTCAAAGAATTCCGGCGTGCCGTGAAGGACGCGCCAGTCAGTCCTCACACCGATATCATTCATCAAAAGAACCAGATTGTCGAGGATTTCCGCCACACCGCCGCCGAAGGCGGTAGCGTTCACGTGCACCATAGTGGCACCGGACAGTTTCTCCGCCTTTTCCCGGATCTCGGTCAGAACTGAATCCGATACTGTCCCGCGATAGTCATCAAGATGTTTCATATTCGTTTCCTGTTTCTTGTTTGCCTTCAATCAGTTGTAACTCTTCCATAATCCTGAATTGAGTTGCTTCGTTATCACCATCCCATCGTAATCTTCCCATAAGTTGGCAAGACTACTGCGCGGCCTCCTTTTGGACTAACAGTACTTTTTTCCACCACAGCGATATGGCTGCCAGACCGAGTAGCACCATGAACCACGCACTCAGGCTTGAACTCCCCGGCCCCGGCAGCATCAGTTTTCCCACTCCCACCAGGAGAAGGAATATGGTTGCCGCTACCGTTATAACAAGATATGCACCGTCACGAAATGCCTGGCCCGGCTGTCCGGCGTCAAACCCAAGTCTCGCTGCTGTTTTTCTCCAGAGGCCGGGAGGTGTGATCCTTCTATAGAACTCATCCAAGATGCTCTCATCCGTTTCAGGTGTCAGTACCGTCACCACGAGAACAGCCACGGTTGATGATACGGACATGAGCAGCAGCCGCAGCCACTCATCGTTTACGCTAAATAGAATAATCGGAGCAACAATCAGCGACGTCGCAATGGCCGCCACTTCCGAATAGAGGTTTATCCGTTCCCACAGCCAGCGAAGCACAAGCACAGACCCCATCCCAGCACCAAACAGGAGTGATATGTACCACGCCGTCTGGATGGAGCCGAGATTGGCCATAATGGTAAGAGCAATAGCAAGGATGAGGATGTTTGAGAGACGGGCAATGAGCACCAGCTCCTTGGATGACGGCTGCCGCTTCAACCACGCTTCATTTACAATCCGCTTGTAGATGTCATTACTCCAGTAGCTTGCACCCCAAGTCAGATGAGTGTCGATGGTGGACGCCAGCGCCGCCAGTAGTCCTGTAAGCATGAGCCCCCTGATCCCCACCGGCAGCAGATCTTTGATGCCGGTAGCAAAGAGTATCTCCCGGCTGGCCACGAACGCCTCGCCGCTGGCTGCGGCGGGATCATAGGGATAGAGCACCAGAAGCGCAACGCCGATAGGTAGCCAGAAGAGGCTTCTCACCAGCACCTGAGCAACAGTAAAGACAAAGCCGGCAAAGCGAGCTCCCGTATCCGTCCGGCACGCCATGGTTCTCTGTGCCAGATAACCCGTACCGTCGCTGTTCATCTGAAAGAACCACTGCAATCCTATCAAAACAAGGAATGGGAGTACAGCATCCCAGCTGTTGGGGCTGAAGGAGAGCATTTCGCTGGTACGAACCTCTCCATAGAGTAATACCATTTTGTCAATCATGCCACCCAGTCCGCCAGCTTTGGTTACAGCGATGACCGCGTAGATGAAGGTCGCAATCATGGCCACAGAAAACTGGACAATATCGGTGGCAACAACGCTTCTCAGTCCGCCGGTGGTTGAATAGAGGGCGACAAAAGCGAGGATTGTCAC
The DNA here is from genome assembly GCA_030743815.1 of Candidatus Neomarinimicrobiota bacterium. NCBI lineage: Bacteria > Pseudomonadati > Fidelibacterota > Fidelibacterota bacterium. The sequence continues at coordinate 25,735 of JASLRT010000044.1, forward strand.
GATGCTCAGGATATTGTTCGCAGTGGCGATCCACGTCTCCAGTCCTGTGACACCGGATGAAAGTTCCACACCCACGGCCTGAACCCAACCGAGGATGATATCATAGACGCCGGCAGGTAGCCATTCGTGCCACAGTAGAAATGTCTCTGAGATGCGGATGGCCGCCACCAGCACCATGGCCATAACCGTGCAGTTGATGACGGTGCCGTAGTAGACTGCTTTGAGACCTCTCAGGGCGAGGACACCTTTGCCGCTGTAACGAACTTCCGTAAACTCGGCGTCGGTGAGAATCATGGAGCGACGCCAGGCTCTGCCGAGGACGAAGCCCATCAACAGAAACGCCAGTGCATAAATCCAGAGGCGCCACAGCATGAAGATGCCGCCAGTGGCCATAAGACCCATGACCAGCAACGGTGTATCTGCCGCATATTGGGTGGCCGCCATGCTGAATCCTGCCTTCCACCCCGGGATGGATCTGCCGGCCAGAAAGTATTCCACAAGATTCCTAGAGGCCTTCGATCTCGCCCGGAAACCGGCAGAGACACTGTAGATGACAAATGCTAAAACTATGGCAAGATCAATCATGAAGGTTTAATACGTTCTTCTTGGCCTCTCATCTCAAAAGCAAAACGGGATCACCTAGGGGATCCCGTTTTCTTTCCCCAACTTCAGTGATACTTGGAGAGCAAGGATTGGATCTGAAGTTGAGTGAAACCTCGCTATGGTCAGGAAGGAATTATCTCCTTTCTGATGCCCGTAGTATAATTGCTCACTCCTTCCTTCGCCGACTATAAATCCATTACTTGTCTAGTAGCAGTAAATTTTAGACTACTGTTTGCTGAAAAACAAGAAAAAATGCGTGTTTTACTATGCAATAATACACCACTATTAGGTCACTCTCCCTCCGATTCCCAGCTCAGACTCCACGGAGCAATGACCCCTCCCGACGGTGTTAACCTCTGACACCTTTCTATCACCGGCTGATCGTTCCTGAGCTAAGAACCCGTTTAATACGCACCTTGCGGCATCCGTTGATCCAGTGCGCTTAATTTGCGCCGAGGATGAGCGTGTTACGATGGAGCGTGCCGCCCTCAACAACATAGACAGTCTGGTTTGGAGTTATCTCCCTGAAGGCCTGAATCTCACCGCTGGGCCAGGTTATCTCCATCTTGTCCACCCGCTCATTCTGACCGAGGCCGAAATGGAGTTCTCTGGCGTGGGCGGAAAAGTAGCCAGCACCGGAAACCAATGCTCGAGTAATGGTTGCATCGCCGGTAGTCAGCTTCACTACGGTACCGAAAGCGTCGCGGTTAGACTTTGTCCCCTCGAGCCTCACTTTGAGCCAGTTATTCTTTGAGGCCGATTCATTGCGATAGAGAATACCAACACCCTGATAAGGATCGTCAATGGTATTCCCCTTGCCGTCTTCAACCTGTTGGCCGTTGTTGGTCACATAGATATCCATCTTGCCATCATTATCATAATCAGCAAAAACCGCCGCCCTGTGAATTCGCTTGCCCGTTGCCAGTATGCCGGCGGGCTCCGAGATATCCGAGAACCGGCCCCTGCCATCATTTTCAAAAAGCAGGTTGGACTGCCGGTTATCCCCGCTGACAGAGTTCAGATGCCCGGCTGAGAAAAAGAGGTCCAGGTCTACATCGTTATCCAGATCAAACAGGCCCGTTCCCCAGCTCACCTTTGGCCAGCTTAGTTTGTGAACCAGCGGAGAGTCAAAATCGTGCGTAAATACAGCATTGCGCAATACACCGTCGTTTGAACTCTCATTATCCACCAGCGGCGCAAGGATATTAACCTCGGCGGCGTAGTTGGTATAGACCAGGTCGGAGAGGCCGTCCCGGTTAAAATCTCCCAGCGCAATGCCCATGCTCCCGTCTGTAGTGCCGAGGCCGCTGGGTCCGGAGAACGGCTTGAATGTTCCGTCTCCCCGATTGAGATAGATGCTGTTCGCGTCCGTATCGTTCGTGACAAATATATCGGGTCGGCCGTCGCCGTTGAAGTCGTGAAAAAGAGCCTGCATCGATTTGCGGGCCGCGTCGTCAACGTTGCCGCTCTTCGCTGTCACATCCGTGAACGTCCCATCGCCGTTATTACGATACAGTATATTAGGCAGTCCGCCGAAATCCATGGGAAAACGCAAGCTGGTGTAGCGAGGGCGCCGCGAAAAGTCAACATAACCGAGAACGTACAGATCCAGATCACCGTCCAGATCGTAGTCGCCCCAGGCGGAGCCGCCGTACCACCGGTCCTTCACGCCGTCGGGAAAGGCGTGTTCTGTGATATCGGTAAACGTCCTGTCGCCATTATTGCGGTAAAGGACGAAGTTGCCGTAGTTGGTGACAAACAGGTCTGAGTAGCCGTCATTGTCAAAATCAGCGATAGAGAGGGCCATCCCTTCTCCCACATCTTCAGCGCCACTCTGTCTGTTCCTACTGAAAGTTCCATCACCCAGATTCTCGTAGAGGGCGTTGGTTATGTCACCGGACCCCTGACAGTTCACAAGATAGAGGTCCCAGTCACCGTCCCGGTCGTAGTCCAGCCAGCCGCCGCCAGAGCCGTTCATCTTGATCAGGTGCAGATTAGCGAATTCCTCCATCGTCAGTAACCTGCCCCCTGATTTCCAGTACTCCCTCTCCTCCTCGAATACGAGATTGAGCCCCTCATTGGTGGCAACTCCCTGCACCGTAGGGCCAATCTCACACCACCGGGGTCTGGGAGCGTAATGGACAAAATCGATGCCCGATCTGTCCAGTGAGT
>JASLRT010000045.1 GCA_030743815.1 Candidatus Neomarinimicrobiota bacterium
GACGTAGGGCATGATGCCCCTCTTTTCCAGTTTATCTACCGGCGCTCTAAAGGTAACCTGGACTACACCGGGAGCCCGACCAATTTCAATAGCACCTGTAATTGTGGCGCGGTTCTGTACTTCGGGAACGCTTACCTCCAGGAAATCAGCAGCTCTTTGCAGTCCATTCTCCGTCGCAGCATTCAGGTCTCCCCCAGTACCTACAAAAGAAATAGGTGCTGATGCTTCTAGGGATTCTAGACCCCAAGCAATTGCTACTGTTTCAGCTTTTTCTCTCTCTTCATCGGTAAGCGGCTGCGCAAGGTAGGGTAGATCTTCTTTGACAGGGAGAATAATGGGTCCATCGATATCCAGTCCTTTGAGAACGTGGACTTGCAGATTCACTGTACCGGAGACATCTGTGGTGTGACCTGCGATCTCACCGTCGCCCTGCATGGCGTGCATATCACCCAGGTAGACACCACCACCCGGCACCTTAACGGGACAGATGAGGATGGAGCCAGCCCGGACAGCGTCAATATCCATATGGCCGTCTGTACGGTGGACAAGATCATCCGCCTCAATACCATAGGCGTGAGGTGCGCCTACGAGGAACGTACCGAAGTCACCAGCGTTATGTGAATCGGGCATGGCTATGGCCGGAGTAGTGCCCAGTTGGCCCATGAAAGGTCGAAGTCTTGCAACAACTCCCACTAGATCGCTAGGACAGAATGCCAGGATTGGATTCTGTACAGATTTTTCAGGAAGGGCGGCATAGTGTGCAGCACTCTTTCCCACCTCCTCAGCAGCTTTTTTGTGAAGAGTTACACCAATCTCGCGATTATTGTCAAAAAATATGGTGTATCCGTTGGTGAAAGTAAATGGCGTTACGTCGTTCCCACACTTTGCGCATCGGACAGATTCCTGACCGATACCCTCTAATCGGGTCTCGGGCCATACTTCATCACAGGTAGGGCATTTACCGGCCACATAGGGGTCCCCTAGAAAACGGTTTTCCATCCATTGGTCATTGCCTGAAGATGTGGCCATGGAGGTGACAGAGATATCTTTTATACGAATTGCAATGGCGTCACCTACTTCGGCTCCGGAAACATAAACCGGTTTGGTTACTTCATGACCGCCCCGAATGGACGGTGTAATCATAGGTCCCCAACAGCCCGGGGTAGTATTCACCATAATATGGCCGCCGTCTTTTACAGGGCCTAACATAGTTTTTTTAGGATCCAAAACGCCATCGACAAATTCGTCTACATAAACAGTCTCGTGACCATTAGTCTGTGTTACCTTTTTTTCCTTTACATCAGCTTTTGCCATCATTAAATCCTCCTTGGCATGGTTAGTTATTTTTAGCCACCGGCTGCCGGGCTGAGAAAAGCGATGTTTTCGCCCTGGCTTACTTTTTGATCCAAATTCACCATCTTTCCAGAAACAACGGGAAGTGTACCATCAAGCCGATCTTCAAGATCCGGATGATTTTTCTTTATTTTTTCTTTAACATCAAAGATGGTAGATGATTCACCTACTGTAACACTCACTCTGTTGGTTCCCAATGTATTAGCCATCTGGGAATCCAAACGTACATTGACCGTAATCATTTTATTTGATGAATTATCCATTATTTATTGATTAAAGGCCTGGACCTTTTATGATTCAATAAAAGGTCAAAAGTCTCACCCCCGAGGTCAAAAGGTATGAACAGAACATGAAAGGTTCAAGAACCTTTGGAAGGTATTTAGTTAGAAGGGGGCATATTGACAGCCTTGAGGAAGGAGTTTTACCTTTATTTCAACAGCACCATTTTTTTGACTTGTTTAAAATTATTAGTTTGTAACACATAAAAATATGTGCCGCTTGAAACATTAGTCAATCGGTTACTGGTACCATCCCATCTAATCGTGTATTTGCCGGCAAATTGTTCTTTGTTCACCAAGCTTATTACCTCTTGACCAAGAATATTGTAAACTGACAACGTAACTCTTTGGTCTGTTGGTATCTCATAATTAATAGATGTAACCGGATTAAAAGGGTTGGGATAGTTCTGGTGAAGGGTAAACGTCTCAGGAAGCTGGGAGAGTATCTCCTGCGTCATGGAACTGACATATTCCGGTGAACCGGCAACGATCTTGAAGGGATAGACAGGGAGCTTATCCCAGTTCTGGTTTAAGGTGACTGATGAAGTCTTTTTAATATGATGTGTCTTTCTATTAATAAGATCAAGGAGTACAATGTCATGTTCTACAGGGAAGGCACCTTCCATATCCATTGATAGAGTAACGGGGCTTGTTTCCTCTTTGACCCTGAGCTGGATATCCCAGACACCTTCAGGTTCAGCCAGTGAGCGTATGTCTGAGGTGAAGTTGGAAATATCCTCACTCCAGTCATCCCTTGGCATAACCACAGAGACATATCCTCCCATATAGGGCGGTTCTGGATTGTCCCTGAAGTCCAGTCCTTCTAGAGATCCTGAGAGTCTGCCAATAGCGTTACCCGGATCTACATAAGTTTTACCATACGCCCCAATGTTAAGCTTCCAGCCGTCAGGTACAGTGACATTTTGCATGGTAATTTCTGATGGTATTAGTACCGGTGTTAATACCAAGTCTTTTTGTTCTATTGATCGATTATAGATCACATACCCGCTCCAGGGCTGGAGCTCTGTTACCGGAGATGACCACCCTTCTCCAGTCCATCCGTAGGTTAGGGGGCCATAGAAATTGGTTTCATCGACTTCTATTTTTACTCTAAATGGATAAGGATTACCAATCATGTTCCAGAGGGGTTGAAGCTCAAACTCAAACTTTGTTTGATCAAGCGAATAACCTGAACCAGTGGTAAACGGAAATTCGGCCTTCACATCATGGATAAGCCAGTAGCCTTTTCCTGGTTCAAGTTCGGTTGATTCTTCGTAGGGATCATCCCAGTCCTTTCCCTTCAATTGCCTGACGTCCCAGGTGGTGGACTTCTTCTTTCCAAGTGCATCGCCCAGGACAGCCACCACGTTATTATCATCGAGTCTGGCAGGCACAGAGATCAGGCGCCACTTGTTTTTAGGCAGACCGTCTTTTAAAACACTGCCAGTAATATCTGTTGAGAGTTTACCTTCAGGAAAATTTATCTCAATAGAGTAGTTACTAATGGACTGATTTCCTTTCTTGTCCACGGAAACAATATTAAAGTGTATTCCCATGGGAGTAATAGCGTCACCAGGTATAGTAGCCTCATACTGGCCCACATCTGTTACATTCATGACGATTATGCCAGTTTTCGTATTGCCGCCGGTGAAATAGAATAATATTGCACTCGAGATTTCATTCACATCTGTAATGCTGGCGTTTATGGTGATGGGTAAATTGACCGTCGCGTACCCAGGGTCAAAAGGCTGGATGGTTACTTTCGGACCTTGAATGTCCTTGGCAATATTGGTTGCCGCCACATCGGGAAGATCGATGCCATTGTAGTTGGGATCAGAGGAGATGGTGGATGCCAAAATTACGGAGTAAGGTATGTTTCCGTCAGTAGTATCAGAATCATCAATGCCGGTTAACGTTACTGTTTTGGGCTCACTCCAGCCTGAAGAGGTGAAGATGAGTGAGTCAGGAAAGATGCTTACCTCACTTATGTCAGAAGAAGACAAAGGAATGATAACATCCTCAAGAGGTGCCGACTCAAGTACTACAGTAAAAGTGTCGGACTCTTCATGTTCCGAGGTTATAAGGCCTGTTGTCCTGCTCACTATAATACCTTCTTCCACATCTGTCACTTGAACTACGATATTTTCCACCGGTGAAGTATAGATGTTGTCTGAAGTGGTGATGCCCAAGGTATAGAAGGGGGTGTCCTCAAAGTTTAATATAGCGGCCGTGGTGAGTGTTCCTGTGGAGTTATTGATAGCAAAGTGACTCTTATCATCACCTGACACGATCCTCCAATCCTGGAGAATATCTCCTATATCAATGTCATCGCCTTCTATTTCACCCACTTTTGTCCCGATGGCTGAATACTCAGACAGGGTGAATTTCTGATCCGGAAACACAGCGGGGCTGGTCATTCCCTCTCCGATCACCAGGACGGTCATGGCTTCTTCGATGACCGCGAGAGAGTCGTCTGTGGAACTGACCCGGATAAAATGGGTTGGCTGGGTGGGGAAGTTCATTTCCACAAGAGTAAAAAGTGAGTCCCCCTCAATCTTGAAGTTGTCATTATCCTTATCTCCCTCTCCTGGTTCAAATTTGTATGTATGTCTGTCATCAATATCTGCATCGGAGGTGGTGAACTTTCCCACATAGGAATTAGGATCAAGACCTTCTTCAACAGAGTTTGGGGTGAGGGCAATATCCAGTGGGGGATCATTTACTGAGATAACATCCACTGTAATCTCAGCTTCCCTGCTCTTTGAGCCGTCTTCCGTGGTTACCCTGAAACCGTAGTTGCCGTGGCCTTCTCCAAACTGGTGGGGATCAGCCGCATAGATCACCTGCTGGTTAGCGCTGGTGACGTTTCTCGGGGAAGAGGTGATGGGATTCCCCCGTGTGGTGCCGTCATCTGTCTGGAAGAGTGTGCCATTTGCTGGAAGCGTTGTGATCTGGAAAATTAGATCCCGGCTATCCTCATCGGAGCCCTGGAGGGCAATGGTCACATCAAAATCCTCATTCACTGTTACGGTCTGGGTAGCGGCGCTCAGTTCATAATCAACACTGCTCACAATTATATTAAACTCGTCTTCCACCCACAGGTCGTTAGAAGTGCCACGGACGGTAATGGTAGTGTTGCCGTACACCTCCAGAAACTGTTCCAGGATCAGGGAGTCCGTGTCCACGTTGACAGAAGCGGTCAATAGTGTATCATTGGTGTTTACCTGGACACTTTTTATTATATCACTGTCCTCATTATCAAGGTCTGTAAAAACAGTGGAAAGATCAATTGTTGTCTTGTTCTTGTCATCGGTCGAATCAGCGGCCTCATCCATAGCCACATCAGCTATTGGGTTGGCCACCGTAGGTGGATCGTCTACCGGTGATACGTTTACGGTGACCGCGGCCGCATCGGAGTCATCTGTTCCGTCATTTATTTTAAAGGCGAAATTGCCGTATCCGTCCCCGTTGCCGTTTAAGGCCGAGACATAAATAAGGTTGAACGCTGCGTTGGCCACTGTTGTGGGGACCTTGGTAACAGCATCCCCCCGGCTGGTGTCGCTGTTGGCCTGATAAAGGGTGCCATTTGAAGGGAGGGTGGTTATGGAGGATGTAAGTGCGCTTCCCTCTATATCCGTGCCGGATAAAGTGATGACCTTGTCCAAATCTTCATCAGCCGTCACTGTCTGGGCTGTGGCCACAGGCGCGTCATTTACAGCGGTCACATTCACCGTGACCGTAGCCGTATCAGAATCGGTGGTACCATCGTTTACTGTAAAAGTGAAGTTGCCGTATCCGTTCCCGTTGCCGTTTAGAGCGGAGACGTAGATCATCTTGAACTGTGCATTGGCTACATCGGCGGGAATTCCTGAAACGATGTCACCCCGTATGTTGTCGTTTGTAGCCTGGTAGAGAGTGCCTTTGGAAGGGAGGGTGGTAATCTTGTAGGAAAGGTTATCACCGTCAACGTCATTTCCTGTCAGTGTGACGGTCCCATCCGTGTCTTCATTTACTGTTACGGTCTGTGCTATGGCTACAGGGACGTCATTCACAGGGGCCACGTCCACCGTGACCGTGGCCTCGGAGCTGAAGGCGCTTCCGGAGAAGGCCTTGAAGCCGAAGTTGCCGTGATCGTCCCCGTTGCCATCCGCGGCTGATCTGTAGATGACCCGGTGGCTACCATCTGATACGGTGGTGGGCACGGATGATATGGCGTCTCCCTGGGTAGTGCCGTCTGATGTCTGATACAGTGTTCCGTGGGGTGCAAGCGTGGTGATCTGATAGGAGAGTGCCCTTCCGTCTACATCGGTGGCGGCCAGGGTGATGGCTAGGTCCGTGTCCTCATTTACGCTTACCGTCTGGGCCGTAGCAAAAATATCATCATTCACCGACGCAACATTCACCGTGACCGTGGACTCACCAGAGTCTGTGTTGCCGTCGTTTACCTTAAACCCAAAGTTGCCGTGATTGTCCCCGTTGCCATCCACGGCTGATCTGTAGATGACCCGGTGGCTACCGTCTGATACAGTGGTAGGCACGGATGATATGGCGTCCCCACGGGTGGAGCCGTCTGATGTCTGATACAGGGTCCCGTTAGAGGGGAGAGTGGATATCTTGTAAGTGAGGTCCTCGCCGTCTACTTCCGTACCGGCGAGAATAATGGTCTTATCCACATCTTCATCGGCACTCACCGTCTGGGCCGTAGCGATAGGAACATCGTCCACGGCGGTGGCATTGATAGTCATGGTGGAAGCTGAACTGGAGTAGTGTTCCCCATCATTGACCTTGTAGGCAAATGTTGCAATAGCACTCCCGTTAGCGTTGGCCGCCGGGGTGAACCGGAAGAGCCCCAGTGTAATGTTAGCTGCTGTAATGTCCTGGTTGAGTGTCACATCCTCACCGGAGTCGTAGGTGGCGTCATTGTCGGCGTCCAGGTACAGTGTGCCGGCGGACTCCAGGGAGGTAATCTCAATATGGTCAAGGGCATTCCCGTCAGCATCAAATAAGTTGAAATCAGATATCCCAAAGGTGTACTCCGTATCCTCAATGGTGGTCACCGTAGGAGCTGAAGTGACGGTTGGTTGGTTAGTATTGCTGCCGGCGATAGTAAATGTTTTAATAAAGCCATCACTATCGGTGCCTCTATAGGCCAATGCGTAGGTATCGTAATCCACCCTCACAAGGGAATGGTTCAGTGAGCCATCATTTTGGTTATTAAACGGCAGGGAGTCCACTTGGGTGATGTTCAACCCATCAGCGGGGATGGTAAAGGTTTTAATTAAGCCGGTCACGATGGAACTTATTCTACTTCTATAGGCCAATGCGTATGTATCGTCATCCACCTTCACAAGGTCATTCTCATATGCATATGCAATATCATGCTCCAGGAGGTCCACTTCGATGATGTTCGACCCATCAGCGGGGATGGTAAAGGTTTTTATAAAGCCGTCATGGCCGGGGCCTCTATAGGCCAATGCGTAGGTATCGTCATCCACCCTCACCAGGGAATTGTCCGCATTATAATGGAGATCATGCCCCAGGGAGAACGCTTGGGTGATGTTCGAGCCATCAGCGGGGATGGTAAAGGTTTTTATAAAGCCGTCATTGGCATCGCTTCTATAGGCCAATGCGTAAGTATCGTCATCCACCCTCACCAGGGAATTGTGCATGCCTCTATCGCTATCATGCTTCAGGGAGAACGCTTCGGTGATGATCGACCCATCAGCGGGGATGGTAAAGGTTTTTATATAGCCGCCATCGTCATCGTTTCTATAGGCCAATGCGTAGGTATCGTCATCCACCCTCACCAGGGAATTGTCGAATCCATTAACGCTATCATGCTCCAGGGAGAACACTTCGATGATGTTCGACCCATCAGCGGAGATGGTAAAGGTTTTAATAAAGCCGTCATTGCTGTTGCCTCTATAGGCTAGGGCGATGGTATTGTCATTCACCCTCACCAGGGAATTGTTCAGTCCATTACGGGTATCATGCTCCAGGGAGTCCACTTCGATGATGTTCGACCCATCAGCGGGGATGGTAAAGGTTTTTATATGGCCGTCATTGCCGCCGCTTCTATAGGCCAATGCGTAGGTATCGTCATTCACCCTCACCAGGGAATTGTGAATGCCCGACTGGGTATCATGCTCCAGGGAGTCCACTTCGGTAATCTGGCCCAGGGCAACCCCACTGAGTGTGGCTAGAAAAACTGGAAGGAACTTGCTTATTATTGAATTATACATTTATTATTATGGAACATCAGGTAATTTAGGTGGATTCTTGAATCCTTTATTATCCGATCCCGCCGTACCCGATGAAGCAATGGCATAACCACCTCCCACCAGAACCAAGCCACCAATGGCCAGGACGGCACCGTTTGCGGCAATAAAAGTTAGGGCTTTTCCAACAAGGTCACCCTGGGCCAGAGCAAGGGTACTGTCTGTAAAATGTTCCTCAGGAGCCTGTTCTTCCATAAGCTCCCAGGCCATGACTCTCAAAACATCTGGCACGTCAGTAGCCGTTCCCCTGTACCAGTGGTTTACCCGGTTGTCCGTTGGCCTGGACTCTCCGCTTAGAATCTGGCGAGTCTTGTTACTAATATCCGATACCCACCCCTTTACCAATATTGGAATATCCCTTGCCGTCTTTTTGGTGGTGCTATCTACACTGTCCTCAGGTTCCTTTGTTTCAGGACTTATGAGATAAAGGATCATGTTGCCAGAGAGGGTGGTTGTGCCGGTGGAGTCTGTGCCAGTCTTTTTGATTCTGGACAGATCAATGACAATGATCTGGTCCACACCGGCACTGTCGGCCACATCGTAGGCACAGTCAAGATCAGCACACTTTTCTTCTAGTTCTTTCAGGGTATCAAGCATCACATCTTCAAAGAGCATTGTGACCGTACTGAACTTTCCTATGGTCTCGGCCTCCTTTTGAACGTAGTCGGCCACTGCAAACATTTCTATCTGGCTGTATTCAGGCGACTCCAGGGGGAGGATGCCCAGGGTGGTATGAGCGATGATCTGATTTTGAGTTGGATCAGGCTCTGCTGGTTCATCAATTACAGCGGTTGTGTCCGTGCTAAGCTGATTTTCTTGTAAGTCAGGTTCAGCCGATTGTTCGATTACAGAGGTTGTGTCATCTCCAAGTTCCATTTGAGTTGAATCTGTTTCTACAGATTCATTAAATATGATAGCCTTTTGCGTTGTGTCAGCGTTACTGACACTTAAGCTGTCTTGGGAAAACACCAGAATGGGTGCCAGTACAGAGACAAGTATTGGTAAGTACTTCAAATTCATTATGTTACTTGGTAGCAAATTTTCTACTTCAGTAGAACCATCTTGCGTGTTTTTTGAAAGCCCTTAGCCTGTAGCCTGTAGATATAGACCCCGGCACTGACAGGGATACCCTGCTGGTCCTCCAGAAGTTTGAGGGTGCCGGCCTCATCCTGCTGCATG